>JAIRZF010000272.1 GCA_031267385.1 Dysgonamonadaceae bacterium
CGAATTAATGAATTGGAAACAGCAACTATAGAAACCGAACTGAAACAGCTTAAAAGCCAAATAAACCCACATTTTCTTTTCAATACAATCAATAATGCAAATATAAAAGTGGAGAAAGATCAAGATGTTGCATATAACATTATAACAAAATTAGAAGATCTGCTACGTTATCAATTAACGAACACTTCAAATGATAAAATAAAGCTGGAGAGTGACATCTCATTTTTGTCAGATTATTTGGAATTAGAAAAAACACGGAGAAACAGATTCTTTTATAAGATCATAGCAGACGAAAGTATTTATAATCTTGAAGTTTTCCCTTTGCTTTTTATCCCTTTCGTAGAGAATGCCGTGAAACACAGCCTGACAACAAAGGGAAAATCAACTATTATTATTGTATTTCTAAAGGAGAATGATCGTCTGTATTTCTGTTGTGAAAACTCCAAACCGTTAGTTCCCATAAAACAAAAGTCGGGCGGTTTAGGATTAAAGAATATAAAACGGAGGCTCGATTTATTGTATAGGGATACTTATAGTTTGAATGTTGCAGAATCAGATGAAAAATATAGAGTCAATTTATACCTAAAGATATGAAATGTATAATAGTAGACGATGAGCCTATAGCTCGCGAAGGACTGGAGGTCTTTATCAATAAGATTCCTGAATTAAAACTTGTAGGAAGTCTTGACTCGGCGGATTCAGCCTCAGAATATATAGAAACAAATCCTGTAGATTTGATTTTTCTTGATATAGAGATGCCTGAAATTAACGGACTTGAATTTGCTCGTACCATTTCTCAAAACACACTTGTCATATTTACAACAGCTTATTCTGAATATGCGTTGGATAGTTACGAAGTCGATGCCGTTGATTACCTCGTCAAACCAATTGAATACGATAGATTTAAAAAAGCTGTCGATAAAGCAATCGCTTATCATTCCTTATTGGTAAGTGAAGAAAAGGAGGAAATAGAATCGGATAATGATTTTATTTTCGTGAAATCAGAACGCCGTTATTTTAAGGTTCATTATAACGAAATCCTGTTCATTGAAGGACTGAAAGATTATGTGATCATCCAAACAGAAACCAAGCGGATTATCACTAAACTGTATTTACGGACTATTCTTGAACTATTACCTGACAAAATGTTTTTCCGAATAAACAAGTCCTATATTGTGAATCTGAGAAAAATAGATTCTTTCGATAATAATGATGTCTTTATCGGAAAACATGAAATCGGTATAGGCGCTACTTATCGGGAAGAATTTTACAAAATATTCATGTCTCGTAAGATATAAAGTCTATTAAAAAATCCATATGCAAGCAATTTCATATTAGTAGCGCAACATTTACTAATTTAAGATATTGTTATATGGAAATTTTGACAAATAACTCCTTACCGCCTACTCAATGGTGGTCTTGAAGCGACTTGTGGAAAACTAAATAACAATTCTATTGATTAGTTAAGCCTTAATCATTACATTTGCAGATTACCTCAAAGATTTGATGATATGACCAAGAAAAAGAAACTGCAAATCCGCAATAGTACCGCCGAATTTCTAATTTTTACCAATCAGGCAAAGGAAGACGGCATAGAAGTGCGTATTCAGGGCGAAACGATTTGGTTGAGCCAAAAACTGATGGCAGCCTTGTTCGATTGTTCGACAGATAATATATCGCTGCATCTTAAGAATATATTCAAAGAGAACGAACTGGACGAAAATTCAGTTACCGAGGAATTCTCGGTAACTGCGTCGGATGGTAAAACCTACAAAACGAAGCATTACAATCTGGATACAATTATTGCCGTAGGGTATCGCATCAATTCCAAACGGGCAACGGCTTTCCGTCAATGGGCGACATCCATTTTGCGTGATTATGCCATCCGGGGCTATGTTATTGACAAAAAACGTATGGAAAACGGCACATTTCTGGGAGAGGATTATTTTGAACACCTGCTAGCTGAAATCCGGGAAATTCGTTTGAGTGAACGCCGCTTTTATCAAAAAATAACGGACATTTACGCCACCGCAATGGATTACAACAAGGATGCAGTTACTACAAAAGAATTTTTTGCCAAAGTCCAAAACAAACTGCACTACGCAGTTCACCGTCATACCGCTGCCGAACTCATTATATCCAGAGCCAACGCCGAGAGAGAACACATGGGCTTAACTTCGTGGGAGAAAAGTCCTGATGGAAAAGTAGTTAAAACCGATATTTCCGTTGCTAAATGGCTTATCTCATCAAGATAATTTTACAAAATAAATTTATGCACGTATGAAAAAAAATATTATCCTTTCGTTCTTATTGTTTTTTGTTTACATTACGGTAAACGGACAACAATCTACGTACACGAATCCGGTTATTCGTGAAGATATGGCAGATCCAAGCATCGTGAAGATTGGAAATACGTATTATGCTACCGGCACTTCTTCGGAATGGGCTCCATATTATCCGTTCTTTGAATCGAAAGACCTGGTTAACTGGACACAAAAAGGACACCTGTTTCAAAAACAACCGGAATGGACGACTTCTTCTTTCTGGGCGCCCGAACTATTTTATTATAAGAATAAGTTGTATACTTACTATACGGCACGGAATAAAAATAGAGTTTCCTATATCGGAGTTGCATCGACGGATCATCCGGATCGTCCGTTCACCGACCATGGCGTCATTGTGGAATGGGGGACAGAAGCCATCGACGCTTTCGTTCTGGAAGATAACGGAGAACTATATATCAGTTGGAAAGCTTACGGATTGGATAAAAGACCGATTGAACTATTGGCTTGCAAATTATCAGACGACGGGCTAAAACTCGATGGGGAACCATTTTCTTTAATGAAAGACGATGATGGAATAGGAATGGAAGGGCAATACTGGTTCAAAAAAGGAGATTACTACTATATCCTTTACTCTACCAGAAGTTGCTGTGGACCCAAAAGCGATTACCAGGTGTATGTAGCTCGCTCCAAAGAGATGAAAGGCCCTTATGAAAAATACTCCGGAAATCCTATTCTTCAGGGAGACGGTAAAGATATTCTTTCATGCGGACATGGGACATTAACGACTGGCCCGGACGGACGGATGTTTTACTTGTTTCATGCCTACCTGACAGGTACGGGATTTTTCCAGGGACGCCAGGTGATGCTGCAAGAGGCTGTCGCCGGAGAGGATGACTGGATTCGTTTCACCACGGGAAATAAAGCCTCATTGATTCAAAAAACACCTTTCAACAACACAAAACAACGTCCTGTCGACAATTTTGAGGATCGTTTCAAATCATCTGTCCTGTCAAATAAATGGACTTGGAATTACCCCTACTCTACACCCCGGATAATTCCGGGAAAAGGGAAATTGAGTTTATCCGGGATACCGGAATCCGACAATCAAAATGGGACAGCGCTTTGTATCCGCCCAAATTCTCCGCATTATACCTATGAGACCAGAGTTGTAAATCAGAATAACAGTTTCAAAGGCTTAACAATGTATGGAGACGCAAAAAACCTGATCGTATTCGGAAGTATTGATGACCGGCTGTTGATCAAAACAATAAAAAACGGAGAGGAAACTATACTTGCGGATATCCTGTTACCGGTTCCACATCCTTATTTAAAAATAGAGGTGAACAACGGTTCTCAAGGTAATTTCTTCTGGAGCGCCGATGGGAAAAACTGGACAAAAGTACATCCGGATACAGAACACTCCGATCTGGGTTCTTTGGTGCGTTGGGACAGGGTTGCCAGACCGGGACTAATCCACATTGGAGAAGGCGGACAACCGGCGGAATTCGGTTATTTCAAACTGATTCATATAGATTTGCCGATTTAGACTGCATATTTTCCCAAAACCTTTTCCAATATGCCGACATAATAAAACGGCAAATTGATTAGCCTGAACTTTTTACCTTTTTGCGTCATAACTTCATCAACCGAAAACGGTTGCGACCACACGCGCACGGCAATATTGTGCGGAACTTCATCCATAAATAAATGCAACGATTTAAGTTTGGCGTTATGACCCGACTTTATTTCGACCGGGATAACTTTGCTTTCGTATTGTAACACAAAATCTACTTCTGCCTGCGAAGTGCTTTTTTCACGTACCCAAAAATTTCGTTGATTGGAAACACGACTATCCAGTGCTAGCAGTTCCTGTGCAACAATCTGTTCGGCAATTTTCCCGCGATAAGCATCAATAATATCCTTTGCGCCAAACACCTCTTTTTGCAGATTTGCGGCATAATTGACCATGCCGCAATCGAGCCACAGTAGTTTTGGAGAACGTTTCAGGTCTTGCGTTACCGGAACAAGGCTATCTGTTGTCGGATAGCAAAGTTCCAGGATAAAAGTCTTTTCCAACGTGCGGAACGCTTCGCCTATTTCACGCGCCTTATACGGCGAATCGGCAAAACCGCCCAATGTAATGCGTTGCGCTGCGAACTTCCAACCCGCTCTCAAAATGTATCGAATAACCTGCGACATTGTTTCGCTTTTCGCATATTTTTCAACATCGTCTTTGTAACTCGTGAGTAAACTTTCGTAAATACTGTTCAATCCCACAAAATCTTTATTTTCAACATAATCGGCTATCACTTCAGGCATTCCGCCAATGAGCGTAAATGTATTGAACAAACCCATTGTTTTACCATGCATCGCTTCGGATATCCGGCAATCGAGTAACGCTTTTTCAAGAACTCTTTCACCAATAGCCCGCAAGAATTCGTTGAAGGTACAGGGACGAACAGCCAAATATTCCACGCGCCCGACAGGAAACGATATTTTTTTGCTCAACATTGTCTCCAACAACGAACCAGCTGCAATTACATACAAATCGGGTATTTTTGCCTCGTAAAAGTAACGAAGTTTCGTAATTGCCGTTTTTGAATTTTGAATCTCATCTATAAACAAAAGTGTTTTCCCCTCCTGCTTTTCCTTTCCGCAAAACAAAAAAATTTCAGCCAAAAGGTCGTCAATTTCCAGTTCTTTTTCAAAAAGCGTCATCGCGCTTGCTTTTTTCTCAAAATTCAAATAGAGATAATTCTCAAAATTTCCCGAAAAATTATCTACAAGAGTTGTCTTCCCAACTTGCCTGGAACCTCTTAATATCAACGGCTTACGATTAATTTTCGTTGCCCATTTTTCCAATTCAACGATAACATTTCTTTCAAACATAGTCCTGATTTTTTTTGTAAAGATAGTGTTTTGTATCAAAATTAGGGTGAAATGTTTGGAATTTTGTATCAAAATTAGGGTGAAACAGCTAGAGTTTTGTATCAAAATTAGGGTAAGAAATGATTTCCCCCGGATTCATCCTGAAATCGAATCATCTTTTAATTTATTGCTCACCCTGTAATCTTTAGGAGTTTGATTATTGTAATACCTGGCAAATTCTTTATAGAAATGAGACCGGTTGGTAAAACCCGTTTTGTACATAATTTCCTGGATGGTCAAGGTAGTAGTAAGTAACAGTTTAGCGGCATAAGCAATCCGTTGTTTTTTGATGAAATCTTTCGGCGACGGCTGGCTAAGATCTTTAAATTTCCGGTATAAATTACGGACGCTAACCTGCAAACCGGTAGCCAAATCATCGGGTAAAAAGCCGGGATTGTCAATGTTTTCGTCAATAATGCGGATTGCCGACTGCAGAAACTCCTTGTCTTCTTTTTGGATCAACTGTCCTTTTGAGAAATCGTAAGCGCTGGCCGAGGAGTTACAATATGCTTCCATGTTTTTCCGGTTCCTTATCAGATACCGGATCACTGCCTTCAGATATTGGGAATCAAATGGTTTCGGGACATAAGCATCTGCTCCCGATTCCAGTCCTTCTATTTGTTCATCTATTGCATTTTTAGCAGACAAAATAATCAGAGGGATATGCATGGTATGCCGGTTTTGTTTGAGTTGTCTCGTCAGGGAAATACCGTCCAGGTTCGGCATCATGATGTCGGTAATAATTAAATCCGGGGGTGATTGCTTCAGCAATTGTAATCCTTCTGCTCCATCGGTTGCGGTAATAACTTTGTATTCGTCCGAGAGAATTTCTTTTATCATCCACAACAATTCCCGGCTGTCGTCAATAACCAGGATACTGACCTTGTATTTCCCACGATCATCGTACGAATCTTTATTCCCTATCTCAATCCGGGCATCATCTTTCAGACAGGTGCGCAGATTCTGTTCATTCGGGATTTCATACGATATTGCCGGGGCCTTTTCATTCGGTTCCAAACGGGGAAGTGAAACTATAAATCGGGCGTAGCGGTTCAATTCACTTTCAACTTCTATTTTCCCCTGAAGCAATTCGGTCATGCTATAACAGATTGCCAATCCTAATCCATTTCTCGAAGAAAGACCCTTGATCGTATTTTCCTTGATATTATCCAATACGCTATAACAATTAAATATGAGTGGAATATCTTCTTTACTGATTCCTTTTCCCGTGTTGTAAACTTTTAATTGCAACACGTCGTCTTCCATATTTACCGAAACGATTATTTCTCCTCCGGCAGGAGTATATTTAAATGCATTTGAAACAAGATTATTCAATATTTTTGTAAAACAACTATAGTCTGTATTCCATATCTTATCGGATTCGATCCGGACTTGGAAAGCGATATTGTTTTGTTCGGACAGTTCATTGAAAGAGTCTGTAATTTCAAATAATAAAGCGCTGATGTTCAACGGTTGAATAAGAGTTGTTTTGTTTCCGGTTTCCAAACGCCGGAAATCAATAACTTCCTGAATCAGGCTATTTAGACGTTCGGTATTCGACTTGATGATCCGGGTATATTTCTTCACAAACGAATCACTGCCGTCGTGTGATAAAATCCGATCGCATGGGCCATAAATAAGGGTCAACGGTGTACAAAACTCGTGGGTAATATTTGTAAAAAAACGAAGTTTTCCTTCATACATTTCTTCTTTGTATTTCTCGTCCAATTGTCGCGCTATTTTTCTTTTCTTCCTTTCGTATTTGTTTTTCAGGTAAAAATACATCAGGACAATTGCCGATATGATCAACAGGATATAAATTATTTTGGCGATAACACTTGCATACCAGGGTGGCAATATGACAATACGAATACTTTGCATCCGGCTTTCGTCGTCGGTAATTCCATCGTTGTACCTAACTTTCAAGATGTAACTTCCGGGTGGAATATTCGTAAATTGGGCTTCATTGGAAGGGGTATCCATCCAAACATCACTGAAGTTTTCCAATTTATAGGAATACCGGCTGTTTTCTCCATTAATAAAATCCATGGCGACAAATGTAATCGCAAAGAAATTCTGTTCATGATTAAGTTCAATATACTGTTCTTTTTCCCTGATTTTCTCAAAGTCATGAATATTGTAAGCTTTATTGAAAATTTTAAGCCTGATAAAATGGATATCCGGGAAATACCGTTTCCTGTAATTTTCCTCGCTTTTGATCCACACAAGTCCGTCTACTCCACCGAAAAAATAAACCGATTGGATTTCATCTTTGTAGTAAGCATTATCACTGAACTCTATGATTTTCAATCCTGTTTTCTGATTGAAATTTCTAAAAGTTTCTTTTACGGGATCAAATAATATAATTCCGGTGTTGGTACTCAACCAGAGTTCTCCTTCCGTACCATCCAAAATTCCATGAATGGTATTATTCGGCAAGCCGTCGTTTTCGTTGTAGTTTTTATAGTCATAACTCCCGTCCGGGTGAATTTCAAAGCGTGTAAGTCCATAACTGGAGCCCAGCCAGAGCCTTTTGTATTTATCCTGATGGATACAAAGAATATCACTCATCGGGGCAATGCCTCTTTCATCAAAATTGAACATCCGGTAATTCCCGTTTCCGGAATTAAAACGTATGACTCCATTTCCACGGATTCCAACCCAGATAATGGAGTCATTTTCAGGACAAAGCGAATATATCTGGTTAAACGGCTGGGCATTCTTTATATTAAATGGGAAATGACGAACCCCGGAAGTTTCAAAGACAGTCCCGTGTTTCCGGACATTTATTTTTACCAGGGAACTTCCTGTTCCAACCCACAAAACGGTATCTCCGGATTCAAACATTGCATGAATATACGAAAACCGGATCGACGTATGATTGTGTAATGTGTGTATTTTTTTATCCTGATATGAATAATAATTAATATCCGGTCCGTCGGAAGCGATCCACAGGACGTCGTTTTTCCTGTTAAGGGCAAATGCAAACACGGCATTATTACTCAAACCTTCCAGGGTTGTGAAATGATCGACATTTTTTGAAGTATAATCCATTGCCGAATTATAATTTTTTATCCGCAGAATTCCATTGTCTTTTGTTCCAAGCCATAAATCGTTCTGATGATCTGTTTGAATGGCTCTTACCGGTCTTTCTTTCTTGACGGGTAATTGCATGAGATTCAGGCTCCTGAACGTGTAATCTTCTTTTGTCCATGCATAAACGCCCTGACCGTCGGTGCCGATCCACACAATATCTTGCGTCTCGTCCTTCCAAAGAGAAAAAACCCCACAATTGATATCGATTCTCTCCGGTTCATAATTGTGTTGCGAACGGAGACAAATCAAACCGTTTGTCTTAAACCCGATCAATATATCCGTACCATCCAGGATGATGGACGAAATGGTTCCATTATCATGGATAAGGTGTTGTATGTTCCGGATAAAGACCGTTCTCCTCGAATTGATGATATACAGATCTCCTTTTCTATCGACAAATAACAGTCTTTCTTTGTTATAGAATGAATAATCGACGGGAAAAGGATGATTGTAATCGGCATGACGCCTGATCCCCGGGTTTTCCGGGCTTTCGAAATCAATCGTATATTTTTCGATAACACCATTGTACGTGATGTAAATCGTATCATTGACATCAATGAAAAAACCGGCTACATCAGCGCATTGAATATTCTCATCTACGGGAAGATCTACAAAACTGTTTTTTTGTTTATTGTATAATGAAAGGAATCCCTTTTTTCCGAGCACATACAAATTGTCATGTTTATCCCCGGCAACATTGGAATCATCCTTGAATTCGTTATAATATTCTTCAATGACATTATCTTTCTGCGACAATTTGTTAAGTCCCCATTTCGTACTGATCCAAAGGTAATTGTTTTCGGTTTCGATGATGTTACGGATCACATTGCTCGACAAACTGTTCCTGTTATTGATGTCAGGTTTATAAATGTGGATGTCACGACCGTCATACATATTCAGCCCGTCGAACGTCCCCATCCAGAGAAACCGTTTACTGTCCTGGAAAAGACAGTTCACGGAACTGTTCGACAAACCGTCCTTGCTGTTGATTTGCCGGATGTTATAGGCAGATAAACCGGCAGGAAAAACAGATGTCAATATTAACCAAAAAATCCGGAATTTAAATTTCATGTTTTCAAGAGTATCAGAACTAAGTTTTGCTAAGACAAATTTACATGAAAATTTCGGGATTTTCAAATGGGAATAAGAAAAATGTATCAAGGCGACCGTGTCGGAGAAAATTTACATTGCTTTGAAACAATCACCGTCAATAAAAAAATAGTTTCTATCTTTGTAGAATGATTTTATCCTGCTTATTATTAATATAAAACCACAAAAACAGGAACGGCAGACAGCGGTTGGTATGGTTTGAAAAAATTGAATAATATGAATTATAATATAGATTTGAAAGAGCTTTCGATAAGGGAAAGCGAAAAAGTTGAATGGAAAGAAAACGGAAACGATAAAGAGCTTGTAAAAAGTATCGTTAAAACGATTTCTGCCTTTGCTAATGACCTGTCCAATATGGGAGGGGGATATGTTGTTTGCGGCGCAAAAGAAACGAAAGATGAATTTGGATTTCAAAAAGTGATCTATACCGGCCTTTCTTCCGATAAATTAAAAGAAATTGAAGGAAAAGTTTTGGCGCACTGCCGCGATAACGTGAGTCCATCTTTATCTCCGATTACTCAGGAAATAGATAATCCCGGTGATCAAACAACCAAAATACTAATATTCATCGTTATAGCCAGCCATAAAGCTCATACTTACAGAGATGGAGAAACATCAAACTATTATGTTAGAATTGGAAAAGAAACGAGAGAAGCCAGAAATGGTATTCTGGCTCAACTTTTGACAAGCAAACAGGAAATAGCGCCCTTTGATAAAAGACCCAATCCCAATGTCGGCGAAGTTGATATTGACACGTTGCTCTTTCGGGATTGCATGAATGAAATGAAATTAACGCAACCATCCAAACCTTTGGAAGATTATTTTTCGGATAAAGAGCAGATAGCAGAATTTGTACCTCCACTGTTGATGAAAAAATCACTCGATGACGAGCTCTGTCTGCGTAATTTTACCCTGTTTATGTTTGGCAAAAAAAATTCCATTAGTCTTAACTTCTCAGACGCATATACTTCCCTGTCCATTTACAATGGTATGGATCGAAGTGAACCGACAGCGGAAAAGCATCTCTTAACCGGTTCTATCATCGAACAGGCAAGAAAAGCCATAGAACTCCTGAATACTCAGGCTTACACCGCATTTGATAAAACAAGCGACAAGCCGAACCAAGTCAAATATCCGAGAAGAGCATTACAGGAAGCATTGATAAACGCCATTGTACACAGAGATTATGAAATTCCGGAGCCTACCCGGATTACTGTCTTTTCGGACAGGATTGAAATAAAATCGCCCGGAAGTTTACACTGGGGAATTGATAAAGATAAATTTTTGGCAGGAAAAGCAAGCCCCAAATGGAGAAATCAAAGTTTTGCTTACCTGTTCAATAAACTTCAACTCGCACAATCGGAAGGACAAGGTATTCCGACCATTATTAGAACCATGAAAGAAGAGGGTTGCCCTGATCCTATTTTTGAGATAGGCTTGGATAGCTTAACCTGTATTTTACCCGCCCATCCTCGCCACAGGATCATTAGAGAAGTTCAAGAAATCCAGGATAAAATAATTTTAGGGAAATTGGATGAAGCCAAGAATCAGGTCTTGCAATTGCTTGAAACCGACTTGTATAATTTCAGAACATTAGACCTCTACTGTGAAATTTTGGGTAAACAGCGGAATCCCCAAGAATTGTTTGATTTTTTGAACAAAAAATCTATTGACTGTGATTTGGTAAATTCCAACACACTCATTACCATCGTCGAAATATTAAATTACGAAAGAAGTAATGTCGCTTATCAAAGGCTTGCAGATGATATTCTGTCAAAGGCTTTATCCGGAAAAATTGAAGAAAGCCAGATAGAAAAAGCGGTTGTTAATCTCAAAAAATTAGGAGAGGCCGAAAATGTAATTAAATTTATAGATGATGCTATTTCCAAGCATCCGAATTTATCTTCTAATTCCAAATTATTGGAAAAAAGAGCTACATCCAAAATGGATTTGGCAAAAAAATGTATTGGCACAGGTAGAGATAACAAGAGTTCGGCTAAAATCAAGGCAAGGGCATGGGATATGTGCAGACAATATTTAAATGAAGCAGAAGAGAATTTAAATGATGCTTTGAATTATGCTGAAGACCCCAATGAAAAATTTTTTATCGAGGAAAATGATATTAAATTCTTAGAAAAAATGAAGGAGATAGCAAAAAAAACAGACCCGGATAAACGGTTTGCGGATAAACAGCATACTCCCGCCCGCAAGTAGGAATTTGTACTTCAGAAGTACAAATTTGTACTTCCGAAGTACTAAGCCGAGCCTCAGAAGTACAAATTTGTACTTCCGAAGTACTAAGCCGAGCCTCAGAAGTACAAATTTGTACTTCCGAAGTACTAATCCGAACCTCAGAAGTACAAAATCAAGTTTCGACAGCCCGCGCCAGCGGGGATTGAATTTTTATAATTTCTTATTCTAAGAATTTTTCAATAGATAGATTAAAAACACTACTTTTGCATCATAATATTATCTTAAAATTTGGGGAATATGATATTAAAGAAAATTGGATACAGCGAACTTGAGGGAAAACCTAACGTTTGGATGTTTAGGGAAG
>JAIRZF010000199.1 GCA_031267385.1 Dysgonamonadaceae bacterium
CGCTACACGATAGCTCACGCCAAATCGTCCGATTACGGGCAGTATCATGTGATTGTGCGGAGCAACTACAACGGTTATCGTGCAAGCATTTACAGTAAACAGGCGCGGTTGTGGGTATCCGAACAGTTGCCCGAAACGCTGAGGTTCGCGACTTATCCCGACCCGGCATTCACGGGAAGTACTTACCACCTGAAACTGGCGGGCTACTCCGACGTCACGCTATACGTTTGGCGTTACACCAACGATGACGTCACGTTCTCTCCCGAAACGGGAACGGTCGGCGAGAACGAAACCTGGGCTACTTTCGGGACGTTATCGGAAGGCACAGGAACAGTTACCGCCACGTTGACTCACCCCTGCGGCACGAGGGAAGCAACCCAAACCATCCGGGTGACCTACCCGACCGGAGTCGAGGATGTAACGGCCAATCAGGTCGCGATCTATCCGAACCCGACAACGGGAGAGATCCGAATCAGCAACACGGTTGCCAATCAGATCATCAGAATCACGGACGTTACGGGTTCCCTGAAAGGGAGTTACGGAACTCAGGAGGGCGTGACTACGATCGACCTGACAGGCTATCCCAAAGGCGCCTACATGGTTCAGTACGATGGGAAGACCTACAAGGTGATACGGAAATAAGACCGTAAGATAGTAAGACCGTAAGATAGTAAGATGGTAAGACCGTAAGAAAAAGGGAGATTCCTTAATCTTACGGTCTTACACGTCTTACACGTCTTACACGTCTTACGGTCTTCCACGTCTTACGGTCTTCCACGTCTTACGGTCTTTTTTAAATTTTCAGGATTTGCATTGTATCGGATGCAATCATAAATTCTTCATCCGTAGGAATTACTACAACTTTTACTTTGGAATCGGGTGTACTGATAATCGCTTCTTTGCCTTTCAATCCCCAATTGACCTCTTTGTCAATCTTGAGACCCATAAATTCCATGTCTTCGCAGACAGCTTGCCTTGCGGTATACTGATTCTCTCCAACACCTCCCGTAAATACCAGAATATCCAGACCACCCAGTGCAGCAGCATAAGAACCGACATATTTTTTGATACGGTAATTGTAAACATCCAGCGCCAGGATTGCACGTTCATTTCCGGCTGCTACGGCAGCTTCTATTTCGCGCATATCGGAAGAAACCCCGGAAACTCCGATAACACCACTGTATTTGTTTACAATAGTAGAAATAGCCTGAGCTCCGATATTTTCTTTTTCCATAATGTATGAAAGGACTCCGGCATCTATATCTCCGCTACGGGTACCCATCAAAAGACCTTCGACCGGGGTCATGCCCATAGAAGTATCTACGGAAACACCATTTTTGATTGCAGTGATCGATCCTCCGTTTCCGATATGAGCGGTAATGATCTTTTGTTCTTCGTATGGAACTTCAAGAAATTCACAAGCCCTGCGGGATACGTAACGGTGGCTGGTTCCATGAAATCCATAACGGCGGATGGCATATTTTTCATACAATGAATATGGAAGTCCGTACATGTATGCATGGGCAGGCATTGTCTGGTGAAAAGCAGTATCAAAAACTCCTACCTGGGGTACGTCCGGCATCAGTTCTTTCACAGCATAAATGCCGTTTAGATTGGGAGGATTGTGAAGTGGGGCCAAGTCTATACATTCTTCCATTTTTCTGACCACATCATCATCAATCAAAACACTGGAATTGAATTTTTCTCCACCATGTACCACCCGATGTCCTACTGCATCAATTTCATTTAATGATTTGATACAGCCATATTTTTCGCTGGTAATGACCCCAAGTATATACTCAATACCGGTTTGATGTTCCAGAATTTCACCTTCGAGTACCACTTTATTTCCGTTCGGCAGGGTTAACTTCAGAAACGACCCTTTCAAACCGATTTTTTCAATTCCACCCTGAGCCAGCTCGGCTCCGTTGTTCATATCGAAAAGTTTATATTTAATGGATGAACTGCCGCAATTCAATACTAATATCTTCATGCTGATTAAAGTTGTAAGTTGTAAGTTATAAGTTTTACGTTCTACGTTCTACGTTCTACGTTCTACGTTTTACGTTGAAGGCGTGCGTAAGCCAAACGTATAACGTAAAACGTATAACGTTAAACGTTAATTAATATTATTAGGAGCCACAGGCTTGCCGTTTTTGTAGATATAAAATCCTTTGCCGTTGCCGTCGACGACACCCGTTTGTTTGGTACGATACAAGCGCCACAGGATGGGAGACGGTTTGTATTTTTTGTCTCCATATTCATTGAACATATCTTCCATCAGGGATACGATCTTTTCGATTCCAATGACGTCTGCCAAGTGGAATATGCCGAAGCGCATACCGTAAACAATTTCAAACAGTCTGTCGATACTTTCCATAGAAGCAACATTTTCCATCAGCATCTGGCATGCTTCATTGAGCATTGTAACCATTAAACGAAGGCTTACCAGACCATTGCTTTCATGTACATCGATGGTTTCGTATTTAATCAATTTGGCAAACAATAAAACCTTGTTATACACTTCATCGGAAGTATAGATTCCTTTCACTACTTCCAATACTTTTGCATCAGGATGAGCTACGGGAAAGTGGAGACTGATGCAACGGGATTTATGTTCCAATTCGGATGCCAGTTCACTGATGATTACAGTAGTTGCATTTGTTGCGATGATTGCTTCCGGGGAAAGGATGTTTTCCAGATTTTTGAAAACTTCTTTTCTCAGTTCTGTGCTGCGTTCTCCTTTTTCGTCGTAACGGACACATTCGATGACAAAATCACAGTCTTTCAGGTCTTCATAATTCATAGAACCTTTGATACGTCCCATTATGGTTCTTTTCTCTCCGGGAGTTAGTCCCCAGCTTTCGATCTTGGTATCCAGATCTTTACTGATTTTTTCCAGGGCAAAATTGATTTTATCCTGGGAGATTTCAATGAATGTGACCTCTAAGCCTGCAGATGCGGTCTGACGAACGACATTTCTTCCGTCTTTTCCGCAACCGACAACTCCGATTTTAGAAAACAGGGATTTTTTTCTGTCTTTTGATGAAAGTCCGTAACTTTCAATAGGTTCAATGATTGTTTCCATTATTTTGATCCGATTGCTTGATTTGCGCAAATTGCTACCATTTTATATATGTCATCGACGGAACAACCCCGTGAAAGGTCATTTACCGGAGCTGCCATCCCTTGCAGGATAGGGCCTACGGCTTCGGCTCCGCCAAGACGCTGCACTAATTTATATGAAATGTTGCCACATTCGAGATTTGGAAATACCAGGACGTTCGCTTGTCCGGCGATTTCGCTGCCCGGAGCTTTGCTTGATCCGACAGCCGGCACCAAGGCGGCATCGGCTTGTAGTTCTCCGTCAATTTTCAGGTCCGGAGCCAGTTCTTTAGCGAGGCGGGTTGCCTCAATTACTTTATCGCATAATTCATGTTTTGCACTTCCTTTCGTGGAGAAGCTCAGCATGGCTACACGCGGCTCTATCCCTACGATAGAACGGGCTGTTTGAGCCGTTGCTACTGCTATTTCAGCCAATTCTTTGGCATTGGGATTCGGCATAACGGCACAGTCTGCAAAAACGAGTAAGCCTTCTTTTCCATATTCTTTTTCCCGGGTGAACATCAGGAAAGCGCCGGAAACCACACTGATTCCGGGAGCTGTTTTGATGATCTGCAAAGCCGGGCGTAACACATCACCGGTTGTGTTTTGCGCTCCGGCGATCTCACCGTCAGCGTCCCCGTTTTTGATCATCAGACAGGCAAGATAAAGGGGATCTTCCGCTAATTTTTCCGCTTGTTCGGGAGTCATGCCCTTGCTCTTTCTCAACTCATACAAAAGAGTGGCATAAACTTGCTTTTTCTCGTTATTGACAGGATCAATAATGCTTGTCTTGTCAATATTGGAAAGGCTGAATTGTGTTGCTGACTTTTTGATTTCAGAAGGATTCCCAATCAAAATGATATTTGCTACTCCATCTGCGGCCAAACGGTCGGCTGCTTTTAATGTACGTTCTTCTGTCCCTTCCGGGAGAACGATCCTTTGTTTATTGGCTTTTGCCCGGTCAATAATTTCCTGCATTAAACCCATGATAGTTGGTGTATTTTTACGATTGTTTTTAATCTTTCTGCAAAAGTAGTTAAAATTGTTTTACGTTATACGTTTTTACGTTATACGTTTTACGTTTTACGTTGAAGGCGTGCGTAAGCCAAACGTATAACGTAAAACGTATAACGTACAACCTACTAAACGTACCCCATTGATTTCAGTACGAATATAAACAGGAAGATCGTAAAACAGGAGCCGGCGGTGGTCAGCACTACGATCTGAGCGGAAAGTTGTCCGTCGCATCCCATGTTTTTGGACATGATATAACTGGCCATAGCTGTTGGAGTTGCAAAAATACTCAACAGGACGCTCAGTTCCACACTCCGGAATCCCATCATGACGAAAATACTCAATGCTATAAGAGGAACAATCACTAAACGGGACATTGTGACGGAAATTACTTTTACAATATTCCCTCCCAAATGACTGAATTTAAATTCCCCTCCCATTACAAATAAGGCAAGAGGAGTGCCTATCGCCGCAAATTGATCAAGTGGAGAATGAATAAATACCGGTAATTCCAGGTGAATTATTCCGGCCAGTAATCCGAAGAAACACCCAAGAATCAGTGGATTGGTAACAATATCTTTTATTATATTTTTAAATCTCACTTCATGCGTACCTGTCTCGGAGAAAATAGACAAAATGATTACGGCTGCCACGTTATAAATAGGGATCATGATTCCCATCAACATGGAAATAGTGGCGATGGCTTCCTGTCCATACATACCGGTGGCCAGAGGCAGGCCGTAAATAATAAAATTACTGCGGTAAATACCCTGTATCATACTGCCCCGTTGACCTTTTCGCCTGATAAACAAAGGAACAATACAAAATGATGCGGCAATGACGGCAAGAGTGCCCAGGATTGCAGTGAAGATCAGTTTCGTATTAGAAAAATCTCCCTCATAAGAGCCCCAAATGTCGGTGAAAAGCATTAAAGGAAGGCAGAATTTGAAGACGAACTTGTTCAGTTCCGCCAAAAAAGGTTCCGAAACAAATGCTATTTTCCGGGACAAATAACCGGTCGCCATTAAAACGAAAAGCGGGGCTACTACATTGACTGAAAAAAGAAAATTATTCATGCGTCTTCAGTATTCTGTGTGGAATGTTTCCATGACCAACCATATCAAATGGACATCCCAAGTGTTCTTCGATCCATTCCGAATCGACGTCTGAAGCGGAATGATAGTGAAGTGTTTCATTGATACAGGCGATATTTTTTACCGTGGACATGACTGTTCCTATATCGTGTGAAACCAGTATGATCGCCGTTTTTTCATTGATCTTTTGCAGGAGATTGTAAAAGTGCATTTCAAAACGCTTATCAACATAGGAGTTTGGTTCGTCCAGGATTAATAATTCCGGTTGATTGATGATTGCGCGTGCCAGCAGAGTCCGTTGTAATTGTCCTCCGGACAGTTCTCCGATAGGTTTTGAAGCAATTTCTTCAATTCCCATTTCAGCTATAATTTCCCGTGTGCGAACACGTTTTTCCTGTTTTGACATTGATTTTTCAGAAGCCAAGCCCGATCCGACAACTTCAGATACCAAAATCGGGAATTTTTTGTCGATTGAATTGGTTTGAGGCATATAACCGATCCGCTGTTTGAGGCCATTGTCCCGATATATAATTTCTCCGGAGGATGGACGAAGAAGTCCCAGGATCACTTTTATCAAAGTGGTTTTACCTCCTCCATTCGGGCCGATAATGCCGAGGAAATCAACTTCCTTTATATCCAGGCAAATGTCTCTCAATACCGTATCATTATGATCATAACCGGCAAAAACATTTTTTATTTCGATCAAAGGACTACTCATCTGCCAAAGCTTTTGCAATTCTAATGATTTCATCACTCCAGTTGTATGATAACGGATTGATTACAACTAATTTACATCCTGTTTCCTGTGAAATGAGTTCTGCATTTTTCTGATCAAATTCCTGTTGTATGAAAACAATTTTCACGTTTTCCGATCTCACCGTTTCTATCAACCGGCGGATTTGTTCGGGAGAAGGTTCTTTTCCGTCTATTTCAATACACAATTGATTGAATCCATAATCCCTCGCAAAATAGGTCAAAGCGGGATGGTAGATCACAAAAGTTTTGCAACCCGCTTCCGTCGTAATATCCGTAACGATACGGTCTGTTTCAAGAATACCGGCTTTTAATCGCTCGAAATTTTCCGTATATATTTTTTCATTTTCTTTATCGAGTTCAACAAAAGCCTTATACATGTTTTCTACAATCAACAGGGCTTCTTTCGGAGAATTCCAGGTATGTGGATCTACATTTCCGGCGTGAGCGTGAGCATGATGGTGGTGATCGTCATGTCCGGCATGGTCGTAGTCGTGGTCGTGGTCGTAGTCGTGGTCAAGATCACAATCAGACCCTGAAGTGATGTAGTCAATACCGGAACCATTATCGAATACAAGCAGTCCGGGATCATTATTTTTGATTTTGTCCATCCAGACTTCTTCAAATCCTATTTTCCCTATTTGAAAATAGGCGGAACTTTTCGCCAGGTCTGTTATTTGGACGGGAGTGGGGTCATAAGTCTCGGGACTGGTACCGGCAGGCACCATTGTTGCGATTTTGAATAACCCTCCTGACAGTTGTTCTGCAAAATACCTTTGAGGTTCGATTGTTACTGTGATTATTCTATTTTTTTCTACTTTTCCCGTGCAGGAAAGAAAGCAGAGTGGGAATACAATCAAAGCCCACGACACAAGAATCAGAGTGATACTGGTTATAACTTTATTCATTTATCGGTTGTCTATAATAAGAGTATTAAAAGAATGGGGTTTCAGGGAAATGCTGATAATTTGTTCGCCTATTTTTATAACCCGGTCCGTTTCGGTTTCTTTATCGTTTTGGATGACCAGCACATAGCTGCCATTGGTATTTTGAAACGCCAGCAGGTTGTCGAATGTGCCGCGGACAGGAAAAAATCTGGCTCCGGGCAAAACGTAATGGCTGACGTGTTTCAGTAAATAGTACTCATACGTAAACTTGTACGTTTTATCTTCCCGGTTTACCGTAACCAGCGAGTTTTGCCTCCATCCCCAGCGGCTCATCCCGCCTTCTTCAAGCGAAGTGTTCCAGTATTCATAAGCGTTAGCGCCATTATTCAGATAATGTTTCAGCAAAGTCCAGGAATAACAACATCCGGGCCAATCATTACGTCCGTTACCACATTCCTGCTCCGTCTGATAGATTTTAAGATCCGGATAATTTTCATGAATAGTTCCGATCGCTTTTTTCCCTGCCCATTGAAAACCAACCCCCGTAATATAACGGCTACTTTCGGAGTCTTGAAGTAATGTGTCCACCAGGATAGGATCAGGACGTTCCATAGTGCCGAACATCACTTCTACTCCCATTTCTTTCATCCTGTGACCCAGGTAACGTCCTACAAAACGATTCAGGGAGGACGAAAGCCAGGTACAGCTTGGAAACGACTGGCATGAATTAAATTCGTTTTGTGGCATCACCATAAAAATCGGAATATTTTCCTTTCGATAAGCTTCGATGAATTTAGCAAAATACAATGCGTATGCTTCCAGGTAAGCGTCATCTTGTATAAACTGGTCGGTACCCTCGCCACCGGCAATCTGCTCCGGTTTGATGTCGTTGTGATAACGCGCATCGAAAAAATCATCGGAAGGTTTGCAGGCATAATAGTTATTGGTTTTCATCCATGTGGGTGGCGACCACGGCGAAGCCCATAATTTAATACCGGGATTGTATTTAAGAGCGCTCCTGATAAAAGGGATAAGCGTTTCCTTATCGTTGTCGATACTGAAATTCCTCATTTCAAAATCTCCGTCCGTTTCATTATAAGAATACCAGTCGCGTGAGAAATCATTTGCTCCGACAGGCATACGGCAGATGGTAAAATTAGCTCCGAAGCCGGGGGTAAACAACTCATGCATAATAGCTTCACGGTCGGCTTCATCCAGCGCTCCCAATGACGTCCATCCAAGTTCATTGAAGCAGGATCCGAATCCGTCGATTGTTTGTTGCGGATTGGAAATATCTATTTCCGCATCCACGCTATCGGTCTTGATAAACCGGATATTAACCGGATCTTGTTGTTCCCACAGTATATCGGGGGTTGTTGTCACCCATTCGATTTTTTTGTTGCACGAAACGAATATGCCACATGCACACAAAATGAAGATAACTTTTGCCATTAGTATAACTTTTACTGGTGTAACTTGTACTGTTTTTATTGTGTTGCCGGATAAACTTATAACAAGAGCAAAGTTAGTAAAATAAAATTAGTCGGACGGTAATATTGAAATAAATTCTTTCGATGGGAAGAGAATTTTCCCGTTAACGTACACGGTAAGCGAAAAAATAGTATATTTGCAGGAGAAAAATCAAAAATAGCGTCATAATAAAAAAACAGGTATCATGAAAACAACAATTGAAGAAAGGTGGGGAACCCATCCTGATGATGTAAAACGCTACGATACAGCCCAATTACGTAAAGAATTCCTGGTGGAAAAATTATTTGCTGCAGATGAAGTATTGATGGTTTATACTCACAATGACCGGTTGATCATTGGTGGAGCTCTTCCCGTCAAGGAAGATTTAAAATTAGAAACCGTACCTTTAATTCGTTCGGAATATTTTTGTGAACGCCGGGAATTGGGTATTATCTGTATTGAAGGAGAAGGGATCGTTTCAGTAGATGGAAAGGATTATTCAATGGGCTTCAAAGATGCGATTTATGTAGGCCGGGGGTCTAAAGAAGTTGTATTCAAAAGTAAAAATAAATCTAATCCTGCGAAATATTATTTTGCTTCATCGCCTGCTCATACGGCTTATCCCACAGCACAGGTTACTTCCGGAATGCGTCGTACCCGTGATTTGGGAGCAAGTGAAACTTCCAATAAACGTCTCCTTAATCAATTGATATTAAATGAAATTCTGCCCTGTTGCCAGTTACAAATGGGATTGACCGAATTACAACCCGGAAGTGTCTGGAACACAATGCCTCCACACACACATTCCCGTCGCATGGAAGCTTACTTTTATTTTAAAGTTCCCGCCGGACAGGCCGTTTGCCATTTTATGGGTGAACCGCAGGAAACACGCCATATTTTTATGGGTAATGAACAGGCTGTCATTTCCCCGTCGTGGTCAATTCATTCAGCTGCAGGTACAAGTAACTACACGTTCATTTGGGCGATGTGTGGAGAAAATCTCGCTTACGACGATATGGATACATTTACGGCGGATAAACTTAAATAAACGGATGTATGAAAACATTTATGGACGATAACTTCGTATTGCAAACGGAGACCGCACAGTTGCTTTTTCACGAACACGCGAAAAAACAGCCGATCATTGATTACCACTGCCACCTGGATCCAAAACAAATTGCCGAAGATCGTAAATTTGATAATCTTGGGCAGATCTGGCTGGAGGGAGACCATTATAAGTGGCGTGCAATGCGCACAAATGGAATAGAAGAACGTTTTTGTACAGGGAAAGACACGTCCGATTGGGAGAAATATGAAAAATGGGCGGAAACAGTTCCTTATACCATGCGTAATCCCTTATACCATTGGACGCATCTGGAATTGAAAACGGCTTTTGGAGTGACAAAAATACTCAACCCGGAGACGGCCAAAGAAATTTACGATGAATGTACGGCTAAATTGCGTACTCCGGAATATTCGGCTCGTAATCTGATGAAAAAATATGACGTGCGTGTGGTTTGCACTACCGATGATCCGGTCGATTCGCTGGAATACCATATTGCATTGAAGAATGAAGGATTTTCAGTTAAAATATTACCTACCTGGCGTCCGGATAAAGCGATGGCGGTAGAAATCCCGACCGGTTTTCGCACGTATGTAGAAAAATTATCAACGGTTTCAGGAGTATCCATCGGTAAATTTGCCGATCTGATCCGGGCATTGCGTGTGCGTCATGATTTCTTTGCTTCGGTGGGATGTAAACTCTCTGACCATGGAATTGAAACGTTTTATGCCGAAGATTACACAAATACTGAGATTGAAGTTATTTTTAATAAGGTATATGGAGGCCGGGAACTGACGAAAGAGGAAATTCTGAAGTTTAAATCGGCGATGCTGGTCGAAGGCGCCCGTATGGATTGGGAAAAAGGCTGGACACAACAGTTCCATTATGGAGTTATTCGAAATAATAATACCCGTTTGTTCAAACAAATAGGGCCGGATACAGGCTTCGATTCCATTGGTGATTTCAATACCGCCAAAGCGTTGGCGAAATTTCTAAACAGATTGGATACCGATAATCAATTGGCTAAAACGATCTTATATAATCTTAATCCTCGGGATAATGATATGATCGCCACTATGATCGGAAATTTCCAGGATGGTTCGGTTGCCGGGAAAATCCAGTTCGGCGCCGGTTGGTGGTTCCTGGATCAGAGGAAAGGGATGGAAGACCAGATGAATTCTTTATCCGCTCTTGGCTTGTTGAGCCGTTTTGTGGGTATGCTTACCGATTCGCGCAGTTTCTTGTCGTATCCGCGTCATGAATATTTTCGCCGTATCCTTTGCAACCTGATTGGCAATGATGTGGAACAGGGATTATTGCCTGCTTCCGAACTTCCGTTCCTGGGTAAGATGGTCGAAGATGTATCTTATAATAATGCAGATAGATTCTTTGGATTTTGAGTTAAAGGGAGTTACAGGGAGTTACAGGGAGTTACAGGGAGTTACAGGGAGTTACAGGGAGTTACAGGGAGTTACAGGGAGTTACAGGGAGTTACAGGGAGTTACAGGGAGTTACAGGGAGTT
>JAIRZF010000299.1 GCA_031267385.1 Dysgonamonadaceae bacterium
ACACTGTCGGCGTTGGCCAGATCAAGCATCCGCAGGTATGACGATTGTTGTATCTCGTGAATTTTCTTTTGTTTCAACGCCGTATAATAAGCGATTATAGCATCGGTGCGCAGGTTGCGGAAGTGATCTTCAAGCAGCGCTTCCGTCATTTCTTTTTCACTTTCAGCCACCCGTATCCGCGCCTTTCTTTTTCCTCCCAATTCCAAGGTATAACCTAATTCGGCATCAATACCGTAACCCATTTGCAGGTTCCAGTTTTGATTATTGACATAACTGACCGATAGTTCGGGATCGGGGAAAACTTTGGCAGCTTTCACATTAGCCCCGGCAATATCTACATCGTATTTTTCAGCCAGAAAACTAATATTGTTGTTTTTGACATTGTTCAGATACTTGTCGAATGTCAGTACGCGCTTTTCCTGTGCATTTGACGTTATGGCAAAGCACAGAAAGGCTGTTATTATTGATTTTATATTTTTCATCCGAATACTTTTCATCAATTGATTTCTTTTTTTGGTTTTCTTTTTTCCAGCATATAATAGAATGTAGGCAATACATACAGTGTCAATATAGTACCGAACAGAAGCCCGTAAACGATTACAGTGGCCAGCGGCCGTTGCACGTCGGAACCTATCCCGTGGGAGAGTGAAGCCGGGAGCAGACCCAGGATGGCAACCGTGGCGGTCATCAGTACCGGACGCAACCTGTGCGACGAACCTGAAATTACCGCTTCTTTCAAATCGGTTCCGCGTTTCCGCAATATATTGATATGCGAAATCATAATAACCCCATTTTGCAGGAACACGCCAAACAGAGCGATGAATCCCACCGCGGACGATATATTGAAAGTCATACCACGCACGGCCAACGCCAGCATACCTCCAAAAACAGCCAGCGGCAACATACCGATAAGTAATCCTGCCTGACGGAATTTTCCGAAAGTAAAAAACAAAAGAAGGAACATCACAGCCAGTGTTATAGGCATGATCACAGCCAAACGACTGTAAGCCCGGTGTTGGTTTTCCAATTGCCCGACCCAATGAAACCGGAATTTAGAATGATCGTACGCTACCTGTTTTTCTATTTTCGTCCGGGCGTCTTTGACGAATGAGGTCAGGTCACGTCCCCGCGGGTTTACGCGCACGGTCACAAAGCGTTGATTCATTTCACGGGAGATCATACTTGCACCGGTAGTCATCTTCACTTCGGCTACTTGTGATAACGGAATTTTAGCGCCCGATCCGGAGGTGAGCATCAAATTCCCAATCTTCTCAGGCGTATCGCGTGATTCTTCCTTATAACGGCAAATCACATCATACATCCTGCTGTCAATAAATACTTGTGAAATAGCCATCCCGCCAATGGCGACTTCTATCAATTCGGCAACATCCGCAACATTTAATCCGTATTGAGCGATTTTGTCACGATCTGCAACGATTTGGAGTTGCGGTAAAAAAGGCTCTTCCATAATGCCGACGTCGGCAGCGCCATCCACATCTTTTAAAACTTCCGTCACTTGCCCGGCTATACGGCGACTTTCGGTGATATCTTCACCAAAAATTTTTATTGCCAAATCGCTATGCGCTCCCGCAATCTGATCCATAACCATGTCAATTATAGGTTGCGAAAAACCGGCATTGTATCCGGGCATTGTATCGATCATGGCCGCCATATCGGCGATCAGGTCCGATTTTTTGCGATCGTTCTTCCAGGTATTATACGGCTTTAACCCCACCATTACTTCAATATGTGAAAAGGAAAACGGACATATACCTTCGTCATCACGTCCCGTTTGAGTCATTGCGTAAGTTACTTCATCGAAATTTTTAATCTTATCCCGGAGTATAGTTGCCATCCCGGAAGACTTTTCAAGCGACATACCGGCAGGGAGCTGTACTTGAAGCCAGATACTTCCTTCGTCGAGCTGGGGCATAAAGTCTTTTCCTACAGATACCGAAAGTCCGATGACAGTAACCAGAACGGCAATAATCGGAATTATTATCTTCCTGGGTTCAGCAACAATTTTTGTGGTCTGACGTTTATACATTTCCGTTAAACGTTCGAGCCAACGGTTATGATAAACCTTTTGTGGTTTTCTGTACACGGCAAAAGTCAGGCCGGGGATTAAAATCAATGCCGATGCCAAGGCTCCCAATAGTGCGAAACTCAATGTAAATGCCATCGGCGTAAACAGTTTTTGCTCGACTCTTTCGAATGCAAATAACGGCAAATAAGCAATGATAATGATCAGTGTAGCAAAAAAGATTGGTTTTGCCACTTCGGTAACCCGTTTTGCTATAGTTGCTTTTTCCAAAGGTAAATCAGGATCATCCTCCCGTTTTTTGAGGATCGTTTCCATCATTACGATCGTACCATCCACAATGATCCCGAAATCTATCGCACCCAGGGAGAGTAGATTGGCAGGGATGTCGGTCAGCCACATCAGGATAAAGGCTATCAGCAGTGAAACGGGAATGGTGATGGTGGCGAGCAACGCCCCTTTGGGACTGCCGAGAAATATTATTAATATTCCGATTACCAATAAAATACCAAATAAGAGCGTATGCGAAATGGTATTCAATGTAGCATCGACCAATTCGGTTCTATCATAAAAAGTATGGATCTTTATTCCTTCCGGCAACCCATTTTCATTCAAATCATTTACGGTTTCGTTTATTTTCCTGAGTACCCGCGAAGGATTTTCATAACGTAACAGGCACACCATACCCTGAACACCGTCTTCATAGTTTATTTCATCATCTAAATAGCCCATGATGCCCTTGCGTTCAAGGTTCCCATATTTTAATTCACCCAAATCCTTTATGTAGACAGGCGTTCCGCCGGCGCTCTTCACCACGATATTACCCAAGTCCTGTAAATCGTGCACCAGTCCCACGCCGCGGACTACATAACTTAAATCTCCCCGGATAAGCGTACTGCCTCCCGCATTGGAGTTGTTACGCTCGATGGATTCGGTAACCTCATGAAGCGAGAGATTGTATTTGACTAGTTTGCCGGGGTCTATTTCTATTTGAAACTGCGTTGTAAGTCCTCCGAAATTTGAAACTTCGGCAATCCCATGGATCTGCATCAGGCGTGGAATGATAACCCAATGATTCAGTTCTGTAAGTTCACGCAGGCTTTTGTTTCCGGTAACAACATACCGGTATATTTCACCTATGGGCGAAGTCAGCGGGTCGAGTGCAGGCTTGGCGTCGAAAGGCAGATCCACATCATTGATGCGTTCCAACACTCGTTGGCGTGCCCAGTATTCATCTACACCGTCCTCAAAAACAAGCGTGATTTTGGAAATCCCGAAAAAGTTCTTGCTTCGCATTACTTTCAAACCGGGAATACCGTTAAGTTCCCGTTCAAGAGGAATAGTTATCTGTTGTTCTATTTCCGAAACGGCAAGTCCCGGCACTTGTGTGGCAACGCCGACCGACACATCGGCAATGTCGGGATAGGCATCAATAGCAAGTTGTTTCCAGGCATAAATTCCAATGCCTGAAACAATGACAAATATGGCCACTATCAGCCGGCGGCGGGCAATAAGCAGGTTGATAAATTTTTCCATGATCAATTTTCCATTAAATAAATACCGCCTTCCGAAACAATCACATCCCCGGTTTTCAGTCCACGGGTAATCAATACCTCGCGCCCGTTGGCCGTTACAATTTCAACCGGATATCTGATAAACCGTCCTTTGCTTTCCTGCACAAATACATACGATTTATCTTCATTTTGCAACAGAGCTGTCGACGGAATTACGATTGATTCTTCAGGAGAATTAATGAAATGAACATTGGCGAACATGCCGGGTTTCAGTTTGCGTTCTTTATTGTCGCAAACGATCAATACCTGAACGGAACGGGTTTCTTCATCAAGTAATTCGCTGATATGCGAAATAGTTCCGGTAATTATTTGTTCCGGGTCTGCATCGGTACGAATTTCCACTTTATCATCCTGATGGATAGAAGCAATATTTTTTTCTTTTACCTGCGCCACTACCCATACCTTGCTAAGTTCTGCAATTATCGCCAGAGGTTTCGCATCGCTTTTCACATGTTGCCCGATAACCACATTGGTCTGCACCACTTCGCCGGCAATAGGTGAAACTATTTTCAATGCCTGTCCCATACTGATTTCATGAGGATTAATGTTAAGCATTTTCAGGTTGGCCACCGTATTTTCATACTCTTTCAAAGCCACTTCATAGTCGGTTTCGGCTTCTTCCTGTTCTTTGGCGGCACCTACTCCGTTTTGCACTAAATCTTTTTGGCGCTGAAAGTTCAATTCTTTCATTTTCTTTGTTTGGAGCGATTGGAAATAATCTTTCACGATTTCGGAAAATTCGGCGGAATACATTTCAAACAAAGGCGTACCCGCATTTACTTTTTGCCCGGGCCTGGCGTATGATTGGGTGATCCTCCCACCGAATAATGGGGCAATCTCTGCTATCTGTCCGGATATAGCTTTGACGGTACCGGTAGTGTTGAACTCTGCACTGAAGTTTTTCAGTTCAACTGTCTGCAATTTTATTTTGGAATTAATTATTGATTGTTCGGATATAGACACCGTATCCCCGTTGTAAGCGATACCTGTTGTATCATTAGTGGGATTATTATTTTTACACGAAGCTAAAAAAATGCAAAAAACTCCGGCTAAAGCGATTCGTTTATTCATGGAATGATGAATTTTTTAAAATGATAAGATTAAAGATAAGCCTTGAATTTGTCGGTAAACAAATGACACAAGGCTGCTTATTGAAGTTTTTCAATAAACAAAAATAAATCCGTTCTGCTTAAAACGAAGTCGGAGGGGCGCGTAGATAAGAATGGCTGGGAGTTACGGAAGCCGGTTTCCGTTCGGAACCAATCCGAAAGATGACTGCCGCAAGAAAGAACAATCCTATTCCGGTAAGACACAAAGCGGCCTGAAGCGATTGAAAGGCGGATAATGCAGCTATCAATGAAATTTCGCCCGCGGTATGCGTCCCTGTTTTCGGATGCTCCGTATTGTGGAAATGGGAGTGCGAAATCGCGAACCCATTTATAATGTGGCTGTGGTAAAAGAAAGAAACATTCGCATAATAGAGTGCGAATATAAATACCAATATGCAGGCCAATATTTGTTTCTTCTTTTGTGGCACCGGATTACAGTTACTTCATATTTTGCAAAGGTATTCTTTTATTTCTTTTCCAGTAAGAATAACAGCAACTTTTATATCTTCCGTGTATATTTTTTTATTTTTTTAGTAAATTTTTTCCATTTTTTGTGAAAAATAAGTTTTTTTATGTAACTTTGGGGGCTAAATCATCAATATAATGTGCATTATGTCTTTTCCCTTTGGCGTGTCGAAATTAACTCTTTTTAACCATAAAGATTTGGATATTTCCGAGTTTTTGCTACACACACACACACACACACACACACACACACACACACACAGCAGCTATTCCTCTAGTAAAAAGCGCGCGCACGCGCGGTATAAACATTATTTTTCTAAAAAACAACTACGCGGTTTTTCCGAAGTTTTGATGTTCGGGAGAGTCGTTTTTAGTGTATGCCCCGGCGTCCTGAATATCCTGTGCACATGTATATGTACCCGGAAGCGTATTTTATTATGCAAACAGAGGTACATTTCTCTCATCTGAAATAACATTTTTTATTTTTTATTAATTAAAAATATTAAAAATATGGATAGTAGTTAATAATAGTTAAATAAATCAAGAAGAGAACATCAGTATGATTTTTTCTTCATAAGAGTTCCTGATCAAATTTCTGTAAATAAATTTATGGAAAAGTATTAATTTTAATATATTAAGTACTATGAAGCAAGCATGTAAACTTATGCCGGAAAGCATGAACACGATGCGGGTTCCATATGAGCTTAAAAAAATAAAATAGTTACGTATGAAAAAACAAAACATAATTCTTCCGGTTTCATGGGAGAAAATTATAAATACAGCTAAATTAGTATTGCTGATATTTATTTTGGAAGTATGTTTTTCGGGATTTTCTGTTTATGCCGCTCATACAACAGAGACGAATGAAATTCTACAAACGGGAAAAATAACCGGTGTGGTAAAAGATTTGAAAGGAGAGCCCCTTGCAGGCGCAAGCGTCGTTATTCAGGGGACTTCCATCGGCGTTACAACCAACATTCAGGGTGTTTACAGTTTAGATGCGGAAGAAGGTAAATCCCTTGTTGTTTCCTATTTGGGATTTGTGACGCAAACAGTAAAAGCCGTCAACAATCAAACTATCGTGCTTGTAGAAGATGATAATCTTCTGAATGAGGTAGTTGTAGTAGGTTACGGCGTACAGAAAAAAATAAACATGACGGGAGCGGTAGCAACAGTCGATAGCAAAGCGCTCGCGAATCGTCCGATACAAAATGTATCGACAGCTTTACAGGGATTGATGTCAGGGGTGACTGTGCAGTCTGGACAAGGTCGTCCGGGACAGGACGGAGCTACGATCCGCGTTCGTGGTCTGGGTACGTTGAACACGAGTTATGCCAGCCCATACGTCCTGATAGATGGAATAGAAACCGGTACAATGAACTCAATCGACCCGAATGATATCGAAAGTATTTCGGTACTGAAAGACGCCGCTTCGGCTGCGATCTATGGTTCGAAAGCTGCGAATGGCGTAATCCTGATCACTACAAAACGCGGGAAAGCCGGCGATAAGCCAACTATTACATACAGTGGCTATTATGGTATTCAGAATGCCACCAATATGATTGAACGGTTGAATTCATACGATTATGCCCGCTTGTATAATAATGCATTGATCGAAGATGATAAGACCGCACGTTTCTCCGATGGAGACATCCAGAAATTCAAAGACGGTTCCGATCCTTACGGACATTCGAATACGGATTGGTATGACCTGGCTTTCAAAACCGGCTCTCAACACCAACATAATGTAAATATCAGCGGAGGAAACGATAAAATGAATTACATGGCTTCCGTCGGTTTCCTGAATCAGGAAGGTATTTTGCCGCACTCGAACCGTACGCAATTCAATGGACGCACCAATCTGGATGTGAAAGTTTCCGACAGGATGAATCTCCGGATAAACCTGGCATACATTAAAAATGACTATAAAGATCCTACCAACAGTTATGTACGCGGAGGTTCCGATCAGATTATCCGTCAGTTGAATGTTATTGCACCTTGGATTACAAACCGTTATGAAGACGGAACTTATGGAACCGTTTCGGATGGTAACCCGATCGCCTGGCTGGATCTCGACCAAACGGAAGATCGTTTCAACCAGAATTTTTCAGGATTAATTGCAGGAGATTATCAGATTATCGACGGATTAAAAGCCTCTTTATCAGGATCTTATACAGGAAACATTCAACATTACCGCCAGTTTATGAAGGATATTCAATACAATCCCAATAAATACCATGGTCCCGCTTATTTGAATGAAAACTATTACCTGTGGTACCGCTATAATTTTGATGCAACGCTCGAATATGAAAAAAGTTTCGGCAAACACGGGATTAAGGTACTTGCAGGCTGGCATACGGAAAAGTATGACTACAACGAAAATACCATGTCACGGAATACTTTCCCGAACAACAATCTTACGGATATGAACGCCGGAAGTTCGGCTACTCAAACCAATGGCGGTTTTTCGCGTGCATTGGCCATGGTTTCCGGATTCGGACGCATCAACTACGATTATGCCGGTAAATATTTGCTGGAAGCGAACTTCAGAGCCGATGCTTCATCTCGCTTTTCTCCCGAAAATCGCTGGGGATACTTCCCTTCATTCTCGGCTGGCTGGCGTATCAGTGAAGAAAATTTCATGGCCGGAACCAGAGACTGGCTGAATAATCTGAAAATTCGGGGATCGTACGGATTACTAGGCGATCAGGGTGCAAATGGCGATTATTATCCGTGGATCAATACCTATAATCTCAGCGGATCTTACCCGTTTGATGGAAGATTAGAAACAGGTTACTATCAAAGTTCTTTCAAAATAGAATCGTTCTCATGGGAAAAATCACGTACCTGGGGTATTGCTGTCGACGCTTCTTTCCTGAACAGCTTCAACGTTTCGGTTGATTACTACGATCGTCGGACGACCGATATTATCATGGATGTGCCTGTTCCGGCAGAGTTTGGTCTTGGCGCCTACAAAGCGAATATCGGATCGGTTTCAAACAAAGGACTTGAACTGAGTTTAGGTTATAATAAACAATGGGGAGACTTCAATCTATCGGCAATCGCAAACGTATCATACAATAAGAACGAGATATTGGATCTGGGAGAAGATGTTACGCAGATGATAAGCGGGAACACAATCCGGCGCCTGGGCGGCAAAGTAGATGCATTCTATGTTTATGAAACCGATGGCTTGTTCCGTTCACCGGAAGAAGTCGATGCATTCACTGCCAAATACAACCGGGAAACGGGAACAACAATGTTTACGCGCGCATTTAAGCCGGGAGATATCCGGTATGTGGATACCAACAACGACGGCAAAATCAATGCTGACGACCGGGTATTATGCAATTCGACCACTCCGGACTATATTTTCGGTTTGAATCTGACCGCCGGTTACAAACAGTTCGATTTGTCGATGGTTTTATCCGGTGTTGCCGGAGCAAGCCGTATCTACAGTAATGAAACATTCGGTACGTTCCGTGGCGATACCTCGCATCCTGCAACGTATTGGCTTGATGCATGGACGCCCGAAAATTCAAAATCGGATGTTCCGAGGATATGGAACGACGTGAGTTCAAACAGCGATCCCCAAAATGTCATGTCGACATTCTGGTTGCAAAATACCAGTTTCCTCCGGATGAAAAATCTGCAATTGGGATATTCATTCCCGGAATCGGCGCTTAAGTTTCTCAATGTGTCCAAGTTGCGTGTTTTCTATTCTGTCGAAAATTTGTTTACACTCGACACAATGCCCATCAATCTGGATCCTGAAACAAACAGCGAGCGGGCGTCTTCTTATCCGTTGGTCAAAACACATTCGTTTGGCTTAAGTTTAACTTTCTAATTTGCGTTTTTATGAAAAAGATAATAAATTGTTTAAGTATTGTCTGTGTACTGTTTCTGAGTTCATGTGACGATTTTTTGGATACTTATCCCAAAGACGCCTTGTCGCCTTCTACCACTTGGAAGACTGAAGATGATGCGCTGAAATTTCTGACCGGTTGTTATAACAGTTGGATTTGGGGTGAAGAATTTTTCTATCTCGATTGTACTTCCGATATCGGTTTTAGTTTCCATACCCACGAAGGCTTTAGAGTCATAGGCGACGGAAGTATGCATGTGGGTAATACAGGTAATTCTTTTTATGACTTTGACCCGATTCGCAGATGTATTACTTTTTTGGATAATATAGAACAGGTTCAATTTGCCAACGAAGCAACACAAAAAGACATGATTGCTCAGGTGAAGATCATCCGCGCTTACGAGTATTTCAAAATGAACTGGTGGTATGGCGGAGTGCCGATCATTAAATCCTTTGCAAATGCGGCTGAAGCGCAGGTGCCGCGTAATACGGAAGAAGAAGTTAAAAAATATATCTACGATGAAATTGATGCTGCGTTAGTTGATATCAACGATGCTCCCAAAGCTCGCGGATATATCGCTAAAGGAGCTGCTTTGGCTCTTAAAATGCGTTCTGCACTCTATTATGGCGATTACGATCGGGCATTGAGCGCTGCAAAAGCCGTCGTAGATCTGAAACAATATGAGTTGAATGAGAATTTTTCTCATTTGTTCTCACTCGACGGAAGGAATTCCAAGGAAATTATCCTGTCGTCCCAAAAGTTGAAACCCAATGCTAACGAATGGTTTGTTACCGTTCCAAACAACAACGACGGCGGTTGGTCGTCGATGGTTCCAACTCAGAATTTGATTGATATGTATGAGATGGCAAATGGTTTGACCAAAGAAGAAGCCGGCTCCGGATATGATCCGGAACATCCTTTCAAAGGCCGGGATCCTCGTATGGCAATGACGGTCTTGGTTCCGGGTATCAATTGGGCAAGCGATTACAACAACGTTCTGAATACCTTGGACGATACGACTCCCGACGGCAGGAAGAACGGTAACCATCCGGCTGCAGCCAATAATGCTTCTAAAACAGGATTGACCTGGGCGAAATATTTATTGCCTCTTGAACAATATGGCGGCGTGTTGGATCCAACGGAAACGCAGTATATTATTTTTCGTTATTCGGAAGTCCTTCTCACGCTGGCTGAAGCCTCAAACGAATTGAGTGGCCCTTCGAATGAAGTATACAATGCACTTGATGAAATCCGGGACCGGGTGGATATGCCCAAAGTAGACCGTGAAAAATACGGAACGAAAGAAAAGTTACGCGAACTGATCCGGCGTGAACGTTCGATTGAATTAGCCGGAGAAGGTCATCGCCGTGCAGATATCCTGCGTTGGAAAGACAATTCCGGAAAAATGATCGCCGAAACAGTTCTGAACGGACCGCTCAACAGGGTCACCGGAACCATCAATTATGCTGAAACGGATGAATTTTTGCGGGCGAATATTACCGGAGTAGAAAAGATCGAGGACAGAAAATTTGCGACACATAATCGCTATTTGCCTATTTCTCAAACGAATATAGATAAAAATCCTCAACTTAAACAAAATCCGGGTTACTGAAAATGATGAATGAGGTATATCAAAAGTATTCAAAAACCTGATTTTTAAAAAATACCTCAGTCGTAAAAAAATGATAATGAACGAACCTCATTGCCTGATTATTTGATATGATCGGGTGGTGAGGTTTATTCGTTGTATGCTTTTTTATTTCCCGCGCTTGGAAAAATGAGTTTTTTCATGTAATTTTGTGGTATAAATCCGCTCCCGGAACGAAACACGAAGAAGTTAAATCATAAAGACTCAAAGCGTATTCCTGATTTTTGTAGCTGAGCCTCTTCGTATCCGGGAGATCATATTAATTAGTTAGAAGACAAAAGCATGGAAAAACAACTGTTTTTAGGAGATGAAGCAATTGCTCAGGCCGCTATTGATGCGGGATTGTCCGGTGTTTATTCTTATCCGGGAACTCCCTCAACAGAAATTACGGAATATATTCAGGCATCAGCCATAGCGCGTGAACGAGGGATTCATTCCCGTTGGTGTGTAAATGAAAAAACAGCTCTGGAAACGGCTTTAGGTATGTCGTATGCAGGAAAACGAGTCCTTTCGTGTATGAAACACGTCGGATTGAATGTTGCAGCAGACGCCTTTATGAATATCGCAATGTCCGGAGTGAATGGCGGTATGATCATCATTACGGCAGATGATCCGTCGATGCATTCGTCTCAAAATGAACAGGATAACAGGGCTTATGGAAATTTTGCCATGCTTCCTGTGTTTGAGCCTTCCAATCAACAGGAAGCTTACGACATGATATATGAAGGGTATGATTTCTCAGAAAAAATGGCTTATCCGGTGTTGTTTCGTATTACAACACGCATGGCACATTCCCGGGCAGGAGTTGTGACCCGTGAACGAAAGGCCGAAAATAAACTGAATATTCCAGGAGACGCCCGTCAACGGTTTGTATTGCTGCCTGCCAATGCCCGGAAACAATTTAAAGTTTTGCTCTCAAAACAAGATGAATTCATAAAAGCTTCCGAAGAATCCAAATACAACCAATATTTTGATGCTCCCAATAAAAAAACAGGTATTATTGCTTGTGGTATTGCGTTTAATTATTTACAGGAAAATTTCCCGGACGGTTTTGAACATCCGGTTCTGAAAATCTGTCAATATCCGCTTCCCAAAAAGCAATTGACACGTTTGGTGGATGAATGTGACGAAATTCTGGTATTGGAAGAAGGTTTTCCTATTGTTGAAGAACAATTGAAAGGTACCCTGGGGCGTGGAATTAAAGTTCACGGACGTTTAGACGGAACGATCCAACGTGATGGCGAATTAAATCCGGATAAAGTTAAAACAGCCTTGGGTAAAGAGGTACAGTCGTATTATTTTATCCCCGAAGTAGTAGAAATGCGTCCGCCGGCGCTTTGTGTCGGATGTGGTCACCGTGATGTGTATGAAGCTCTGAACGAAGTACTTAAAGAATATGAATCACCCAAAGTGTTCAGCGATATAGGTTGCTATACCCTGGGAGCATTGCCTCCTTTCCGTGCGATTGATACCTGTATCGACATGGGTGCGTCGATAACTATGGCAAAAGGAGCCTCTGATGCAGGAATATTCCCTGCCGTTGCTGTGATTGGCGACTCCACATTTACTCATTCCGGTATGACCGGTTTACTGGACTGTGTCAACGAAAATACCGGCATGGTTATCATAATTTCGGATAACGAAACAACCGGTATGACCGGAGGACAGGATTCTGCGGGAACCGGTCGTATCCATGATATTTGCAAAGGTATTGGAGTAGCCCCCGAACATTTAAGGGAAATTGTTCCTTTGAAGAAAAATTACGAGGAAATGAAAGCTATGATCCGTGAAGAGATTGAATATAAAGGACTTTCGGTCATTGTGCCATGCCGTGAGTGTATTCAGACCCATGCCAAAAAAGTGAAAGCAGCAAAGAAATGAAATCCTTGCGGGTTGTCCGGATCAAAAAAAATCATCAGAAATAGAAATAATGAAATAATGAGATAATGAAAACAGATATTATATTGGCAGGAGTGGGAGGACAGGGAATCCTTTCTATTGCAGCGGTAATCGGACAAGCTGCTATTCAGGATGGATTATATATGAAACAATCT
>JAIRZF010000007.1 GCA_031267385.1 Dysgonamonadaceae bacterium
TTTGAAATTAAATCGTTTCATTGTTTTAATTCGATTTATTCGTTTCCGGCGTAGTGTGGGCGATTTGCTCGAAATGTATGCCTTTCAACGCCGTTTTCATATCTACGCTGGGTGTGAATATGACTTTCACGCCTTTAATCAGGCCGGCGTTGAACTCTTCGGCAGTGGGCGCACTTTCGCTTTGCAGGTTGAGGTGCAACGTGGCGAAATCGCCCAATTGCACGCTATAACCGAGTTTAAGGAACGTAGGCAACTCGTCGAGGAAATTTTCCAGTACGTTCAGTATGTCGCCGCGCGTAAGCGACGAGCGTCCTTCGATTTCTTTGGCAAAATCGCGGAGCGAGAATTTGCCTTCATTCACGGCGTTGGCATAAAATAAGCCTTCTGCCTGCGGGTCTTGCGGATTTTTCCGCTGAATTACTCTGTATTTCATATTTTTATAAATTTAATTGGTTATCCGTAAATTTTCCCCCACATCCCTGTAAATTTCTTTCCGCATGCCCGTTTTCGCGGATGCGCATCGGTGGAAATTTCTTTGCGAAAGAAAATTTATCGCCATGCGGATGGAAATTTGATGGGGTCGTGAACATCATTAAATTGATATTTTCGAAATTTCAAACTTTACAACAAACTTGCCCTTGTCGCAATTCACGTTTACTACTTTTATCCCGTCCTTCTTGTAATACCAGAACGCGTTGATGTAGTCTTCGCCGAACATTTTTACCACCGGCTGGTTTTCATCAAAAGTATCCCAAACTTTGCTTTTTGTTATGCTTACTGAAGTTGCAGCCTCGTTGGAATGTATATCTACGTTGAAATTACCTTCCGATGAAATGGCTTTGGTAGCGTCGAAAATCGTCCGTGCAATGTCGCGCGGTTTAGCCGCATTGTCACCACCCGACTCAAAAATCACCAACACCGTTTCACCGCTGAAATAGGCCTTTACATCGCTGAACAACCAGCCCTGCGGCGTGGTCAGGTCAATGCCAAAACGTTTTTTTATCACGCTTTGCCAGTTGGCGGCGGTAATTTCGGTCTGTGCAGATGATTTCCCAAGGGCTTCCTTAACCGCCTGCGCTGCGTCAATTTTGCCGTCTTTCGGTTTGCCGCTGCTGTTGCAGGCAGTCATCATGGTTACTGCGAGGCAGGCAAACAGGATTGCCGCGTTCCTCATGTTGAAGTTCTTTGTCATGTTTTTACTGTTTTTTATAAATTTTATTTTTTAACCGGCGACGCTGTCCAGTTGTCATACTGTTTGGCTAACAGGTCGCAATAATACTGCGTCTGTTTGGCGTTGGAAATGATTTTCTCTTTAATCTTTTTACTTTTCCTGACATTTTTACACTTCATTATGGTTTTATTTTTCATTGCCTGTATTTTAAATATTCTATTAAATTCGTAGCGCAAAGGTACGATGCCCACAAGCCCCTGTCAATCCATAATGTTACGGATACGGCATACGTAAAATTACGGATTGGCCGAATAAGGAATATGTTGTATATTTGCCATTTGGAAAATTGAAAATGAACATCATTACACAATCGGAAATATGAGCGGTAATACCATTAAAGTTATTTTGGCAGATGACCATGCCCTGTTTCGTTTGGGTGTAAAGGGCGGCTTGTCCGGCAACAGGTTTCCGGACATTCAGATAGTGGGCGAGGCGGAATATGGTGCATCGCTTTTTGCTTTGCTCGAAAATACGGTAGCGGATATTGTTTTGCTTGATATTTTGTTGCCCGATATCAGCGGTATTGAAGTTGCCCGCAGGCTGCGAATAGACCACCCTGCTGTAAAAATTCTTGCCATATCATCGGAAAATTCTACCGAAACGGTGCGCGCACTGCTCGAAATCGGCATTGACGGATTTATAAGCAAACGGCAGGGTAACCCTGACGAACTGGCAGACGCCATCCGTTCTATTATGAATGGACTGGAATATTTCGGCTCGGATATTTCGGCTATTATTTACAAAATTTACGTATCGAAAAAGAAAACCACCGATGCCACGCCCGAATTTACTGAACGGGAACGCGAAATCATCCATCTTTGCAGCAAGGGGCTGTTGTCAAAAGAAATTGCAGGCAGGCTCAATATTAGCCCGCGCACGGTGGATTGTCATAAGAAAAATATTTTTGAAAAACTTGATTTGCACAACACAATGGAAGTAGTGCAATATGCCCTGAAACACGGAATAATCAGCTTGGAGTGAGCGGAAACCGGCAACTTTAAAATTATCCCGAAACAAACCTTATAATAAACGCTGCTATGAAAACCTTTAATTGCTTACAAATTGTTTGGACAACCGTAGTAATCACTGCGGCGTCTTGTACCGGCAAATCCGCACATCAGGATATTTACGACAACAACTACGATTCGCTGGTTGCCGTGGCAAAGCAAAACATGGAGCAAAACCCGGATACGGCTATTGTTATTTTGAAAAGCCTGCTGGACTACCAAATCCTGAAACAAAATGAAATTAATCAAATTAGTCTTAAAAATTTAATCGGCACCACTTATGATGTGAAAGGAACGTATGATTCCGCCTCTTTTTATTTGCTTGACGCCCTGAAATCAATCGAAAACAAGAATAACGACTCTATAAAATGTAGTATTCTTACCTATCTGGGCATTATGTATTTTAATCTTAAAGACGCCCCGAAATCGCTGGAATATTATAGAAAAGCAATCCCTTCCGCCGAAAAATTGACAACTAAAATTCCGCTTATTCACCTTTATAATAATATCGGCAATTCGTATATGACATTAATGGCGCAATTCGATAGCGCAAAAGTATATCTGCAAAAAATGATTGACCTCTCCATGGAAGAAAATTACGAACAGGGGTATACCGTAGGCGTTGTAAATATATGCCAAATTTACAACGAAGAGGGAAATACCGATTTGGCGCTGAAAGAAGTGTTGAAATTTTACGACCAGTGGGATAGCAACTATTATATAAATTTCACCGCAGCAGAATGCTATCTCAAAAAAGGCGAAACAGCTACAGCGCTTACTATTTTTAAAAATATGCTGAAGCTCAAACTTAATACGCAGGAGCTGAAACTGACGCTTTTAGACAATGTGGCCGCCATTTACAAAGACGAGCACAATCCGGACAGCGCATTTTATTACCTCGATCAGTTTTATGCGTTAAGAGATTCCATTCACAGCATTGAAAAAGATAAAACTATAAGCGAACTGGAAATAAAATACGAAACCGAAAAAAAGGAATTTGAAATAGTCCGCCAGAAAAACATGCGGAAGATATTTACGGGCGGATTGATTATTACCGGATTGTTAGTTATATTGCTTTATTACATTGCCGGCTTACGCAAAAGACGCAACCGCGCATTGGAAGAAATGAACACCACGAAAGACAAGTTTTTCTCTATCATTTCGCACGACCTCAAAAATCCCGCTATTGCCCAACGCGACGCTATTCAACTGTTACTTGACTACTCGGATGAATGGAACGCCGATTCGCTGCAAATATACTATTCCGAACTGCTGAAATCGGCGAACAATCAGGTGGAATTGCTCTATAATCTGCTGAATTGGGCACAGGTACAAACAGGCAGAATTGCCTGCAATCTCACCACTTTTAACCTCATTCACGAGTTGCACCGCGATATGCTGCTTATTCAAAATATGGCAGAACAAAAGGGGATTGAGTTTAATGTGGTTATGCCCGAAAAAGCGCTTGTTACAGGCGATAGCAATATGCTCACTATTGTTATCCGCAATTTGCTGACCAACGCCGTGAAATTTACGGAAACGGGCGGCACGGTGTCGCTCTCGTTGGCATTGTCGTCCGGCGGCAAGTATATTATCGCTGTCAGCGACACCGGCAGAGGCATGAGCAGGGAACAACTGCAAACCCTGTTCCGTGTTGACCGCCGCCATACGCTCGCCGGCACAGCCGGCGAACAGGGAACCGGATTGGGCTTAATCGTTTGCAAAGAGTTGGTAGAAAAACAGGGCTCGACGCTTCACATAGAAAGCGAAGAAGGAAAGGGCAGCCGGTTTTGGTTTGCTATCTGAGTGCCGTCAGATGCAGTTTGGATGAATGCATCGGGTTGGATGAGGTTTGTCGCCGAAAGGTGAATTTTACGTCACTTCATCGTATGATATACGTTTTGTACATCATCGTCTTCCTCAAATTTCTCGATTAGTTTTTCCAACTCGGCTTTTTGGTCGGCGCCAAGTTCTTTTAGTTCTACGGTGGGAATACGCTCAAAGCCGCCGCTCGCCAATTCCAGCCCGTGCTCTTCAATATATTTCTGAATAGCGCCGTAAGCTTCAAATGAGCCATAAATCATAATCTCATCGCCTTCGGCAAACACTTCCTCGCCGCCAAAATCAATCAACTCCAGTTCCAGGTCGTCGAGGTTCAACCCTTCTTTCGCTTTCGCCTTGAACACACACTTGCGGTCGAACATAAATTCCACACTGCCCGATGTGCCCAGCGAGCCGCCGTATTTATTGAAATAGCTGCG
>JAIRZF010000016.1 GCA_031267385.1 Dysgonamonadaceae bacterium
CTACGCAGGGTTTGCAGGGTGCGCGGACTGATATTCAGTTTCAGACAAACGTCCTGATTGTCGTACCATTGCTTTAATTTCCGTTCACTTAAGCGTTCGCAGAGCGTTTTCACTTTCCCTGCAAACATTTCCATCCTGAATATTAATTCATTGAATGTCTTTTCGTCGATGTTTACCGTATTCATAATCGTCTGAAATTTGTTTCAGACGGCAAAACTATATGGATTGTACCCGTGAATACGATAAGGGAATACAAACGTCATCATCCGGCATTATTTTACATACCCACAGTACAGGATGACAAATTTTAATATTCCCGAACTTTGCAGCGAAAAACAAATAAATGATTATTTTATGGATACAATCGTTATCAATGCCGAAGAATGGAAAGAACTGGTTTATAAAATCGACCGGATAGCCGGATTTATCGAACAATATGCGGAACAACTTCCTGCCGCAGACAATGCATGGCTAAATGAAACGCAGGTATGCGATTATCTGAAAATCAGTACAAAAAGCCTGCAACGCCTGCGAAAAAGCGGCGACATTGCATTTTCCACCGTATGTAAAAAGCATTTCTACAAGGCGGGAGAAGTAAAAGTATTGATGGAGAAGAAAATCACCGGGAGCAACAGGGAACATTTAGACAGATTAAGAAATTTGCACCGGAAAGGTTTTCGGAAATAAAGGATTTTCCGGCAGGTGGCTGGGGTTATCCACAATTTGGTATGGATTGGCACAGAGTTGTTACCGGAACCTGAAAAACAAGAAAGAGTATGACCGAAAAGACCGGAGTTGGCAAAACGATTCCGGTCTTTTTATTTTATATAAATCAAAAACATTATTTTTACACAAAATAATCAATTAGAGATTAGGCGATTAAATATTTTTGTCATTTCTATAGGATTACAAGTTATCGAAATTTTCCCTACTTTTGTGCCCGAAAAGGTCATAAAGCCTTGATTTGAAATGAACAGTATAAATAAAGAATTATATTCACATCTCTGTAATAACGAAGTAAGCAAACTGTCTCTTTTCCATCAATGGGGAAGAGAAAACTCCGATTAGTCTTACCGTCTCTGTTTCCCATTCTGTTTATTATTTATTTTTCTAATTCATTATATATTAATTTATGAACAAAATTTTTGTGTTCATAGCGTCGTTGTGTGCGGTGCTGTGTCCCCTGGGAATGTCTGCTCAGGAAATAATCAGGCATGTTGTATCCATAGACGAGTTGTTTTCTCTTGCCGACCAAAACAGTAAATCGTTGCGACCCGACGCTTCCGGAATCGACGAAGCGCGAGCCGCTGTCAAAATCGCACAAAATGCAAGAATGCCCGAAATAGACGTGTCTGTATCCGTTAGTTATCTGGGAGACGGTTATCTTTTAGACCGCGATTTCTCCAACGGAATGAAAGCGCCTATCCCGCATTTTGGAAACAGTTTCGCTCTGGAGGCGTCGCAAATCATCTATGCCGGAGGCGCGATTTCCGGCAAAATAGCTATTGCAGGATTGGAGGTGGAAAATGCAAATCTAAACATGGAAAATAACCGTAATAATCTCCGCTTTAAATGGGTCGGATATTATCTTGATTTGTTTAAACAGCAAAATCTTCTTCAGGTATACGAAAAAAATATCGAACAGGCGAAACAGGTATTGAAGGATATTCGGGCAAAAGAGCATGAAGGCGTCGTTTTAAGAAATGATATTACGCGGTATGAACTGCTTTTGTCGAATCTTGAACTTGGCAGAACGCAACTCCAAAACACATCGACAATTCTGAATAACAACCTGACAACAATGCTGGGACTGTCCGCCAATACGCTCATTGAACCCGATACAACCATTCTGTCAAAAGTGTTGCCGATAGAAAATAACGAATACTGGACAAAAAGCGCCGTTGATAATTCTCCGTCGCTAAAACAAATGTCGTTAGCCGTGCAAATCAACGAATATCAGGATAAAATTATCAAATCGGAACGCTTGCCCAGTATTGCCTTGATAGCCGGAAATCATTTTGACGGACCCATTGTCATCGAAGTACCTCCCATCAATAAAAATCTGAATTACTGGTATGTCGGGGTCGGGATGAAATACAGTCTGTCGTCTTTGTACAAAACAAAACAGTCGGTACATAAAAACATGTTCGCTATCCGGCGTGCAACGGAACGTTACGACGACGCCAAAGAACAAACGGAACTGGCGATTAAAGCGGATTATATCAAGTATATGGAAGCATACGAACAGTTGAACACCCGTCAAAAAGACGTGGAACTTGCCCTTCAAAATTACAGCATCATCGGCAACCGCTATAAAAATGATATGGCGTTGCTCACCGATATGCTGGATGCAAGCAATACAAAGCTGGCGGCTGAAATGCAGGTAATCAATACCCAAATCAATATCGTTTATCTTTATTTCAAGTTGCTTTATATTTCAGGAACATTATCAAATTTATAATTTACAGACATGATTAAAATTAAAATTAAAAAAACATTTCTCTTCAATATTTTTATTATTGCAATGATTATTGCAGGATTCATTTGGGTTTGCTCGCGGTTTGTTCACCTGGGACGCGTGGAATTTACCGATAACGCACAGGTGAGGCAACAGATAACGCCAGTGAACAGTCGCGTGCAGGGATTTATCAGGGAAATCCGTTTTGGCGAATATCAGTTTTTGCACAAAGGCGATACACTGCTCATTGTCGAAGATGCGGAATTTCGCCTGCATCTTGCACAAGCCGAGGCTAATTATCAAAGCGCTCTGGCGGGAAAAACGGCGATGGAAACAACTGTTTCGACCACGCGGAACAATCTCTCCGTATCAGACGCCGCGATAGAAGAAGTTCGCGTTTTGCTTCAAAATGCGGAAAAAGATTATTTGCGTTACGAAAAACTGCTGGAAGAAGAATCGGTTACGCGGCAGCAGTTCGACGGTGCGAAAACCAGTTATGAAACCCTGAAAGCCAAACATGAACTGCTGGTACGTCAGAAACATTCGACGGCTCTTGTCCGTGAAGAACAGTCCTTACGTCTTGATCAGCATGAAGCGGCTATTACCCTGGCGGCGGCAGCCATTGATTTGGCAAAACTGAACCTCTCCTACACGGTGATACTCGCGCCCTGTGACGGTATCACGTCGCGAAAAACCATACAGGAAGGACAATTCGTACAGGTGGGGCAAACGCTTCTCTCTCTCGTGGACGAAAGCGACAAATGGGTAATCGCCAATTACAAGGAAACGCAAACCGCTCATATCGGAGAAGGAATGGATGTAGATATGCAAATCGACGCTATTCCCGGTATCCGTTACAAGGGTCGTGTTCAGGCGATTTCAAAGGCGACGGGGGCGCAGTATTCCATTATTCCACAGGATAACGCCGCCGGAAATTTTGTCAAGGTTGAACAGCGTATTCCCGTCAAAATCGTTTTCACTGAAGAAAATAACCGCGAAGCCATGCAAAAATTACGCGCCGGCTTGAATGTAGCATGTAAAGTAAACTATCGTTCCCATGCATCCGAATGACGAACTATTGAAAACGATTCCGGCATTCAGGGAGGGGATACCGGCGCTGGTACGTTTCGCCGTGCTGCTGGTGTTTGTCATCATTTTTCAGTGTTCCGGCGGTATCTATCTGGCTTCCGTCAGTCAAATGATGGGAACGACGGCGCTGATGCACGAGGACATTATGATGGCGGGATATGCTTCATTTGTCGGAATGACGCTGATTTTCCCTGTTTTATTTCCGTTGAAATTCCGGTTTTCTTCCCGTACAATCTTTTTAACCGTTTCGTCGGGACTGGTAATATGCAATATGATAACCTTGAACACAACAAGTTTGCCCGTTATGACCGGTTGCTGTTTTATTGCCGGGGCTTTACGTATGTGGGGGACGTTTGAATGTTTTTCATCTATGCAACTTCGAATCACGCCGACGCGCAACTTCGCCGTGTTTTTTCCGGTTGTTTATACCGTTGTATTGGGAAGCGTACAGATTTCCGGTATTCTTACCGTCCGCCTTGCTTATTTTTATGAATGGCAATACATGCACTACATGATTATTGGCGGACTGCTGATTATCGCATTGCTTGCCTGTCTGTTAATGCGTCCGTTTCATGTAATGAAACCCTTGCCGCTTTCGGGTATCGACTGGTTGGGCGGCATTTTGTGGAGCATCATACTATTGTTGATTGTCTTTGTTTTTGAATACGGGGAATTTTACGACTGGTTTGATTCCGGTTACATCCGGGCGGCGCTGTTTGCCGCGTTCGTGCTGGGATTGATTAACATTTACAGAATGAGGACTCTGAAAAATCCGTATATCTGTATCCGGACATTCCGTTACCCGCATATCATGACCATCCTATTTTTATTCGCGGCAATGTATATGGTATTATTGGCGACTCCGACGGTTTTGCAAAATGCGTATATCGGGATACTTCATTACGACAGTTTAAATGCCATTTCGTTGAATTGGGCTGTATTTGCGGGCATTGTTGCCGGCGCACTGTTTACATGGCTGGCTTTGGTACGTTACCATGTTAAATACAAGCCCCTTGTATTTTTGGGATTGGCTTTAATGGTCGGTTATCAGGTTTTCTTTTATTTCCTGATTTCTCCGGATATGAATAACGAATTGCTGTTTCTGCCGCTCATGATGCGGGGCGCCGGAAATGTGATGATGTATATTGTATTGACGGTTTATGCTTCGCAGGTGATTCCTTTTCAACATTTTTTTCAGGCGCTTTCCCTGATGGGTTTTATCCGGAGCGGCGTCGGTTCGCCAATAGGTACGGCGTTTATTAACCGGTTGTTTATCGTTTTGCATAAAGAAAATCTCCTTTCCCTGAGCAGTGAATTAGATGCGCAAAATCCGGTTACCGGTCATTTATCATTTAACGCGATTTATGGCGAGTTGGAACGTCAGGCGTTAATGGTTTCCATTAAACAGGTTTTCGGGTATGTCGCTATTTTCGGTATTCTGCTGTTAATGGCTGCTTTGTTGACGAAATACCGGGTCATTAACAAATATGTCAAGATGCCGGTGTTCACTTTCCCGAGAAGATTGCGGGAAATAAAGATTTTCCACCGTCCACGATATACGGTGGAAGAGTTGGTGAATGGACAAACGGAAAAAGAATGAAACCACCGGAAAGGCAAAAACGATTGGAGAAATGATTTGCACTTCGGTGCGAAAGGCAAAATCAACCGGAAAAATGATTTGCACTTCAGTACGAAAGGCAAAATCAGTCGGAAAAACGTTTCGGGTATTTACCCGGAAATGAATAGCAGCCAACTACATATTTACCTAATAGAAGCAACCGGCAGGCTTTTATCGGGTATGTCCGCAGAATCTTCCGACAGTTCCCTGAAATTTCTTCAGGAGATGGGCGTTAAGGTACTTTTTTGTTTTACATACTCCGACGGCGACATTCCATATTCTTTTTTGAAACATTTGCGGACATAATCGACCTGACTGAATCCGGTCATATATGCGGTTTCCGAAATGTTGTACCCGCCGGCGAGCAGCAGGCGGGCGCTGTTTTTCAGGCGGACTTTCTGAATGAAGTCATTGGCGGTAA
>JAIRZF010000059.1 GCA_031267385.1 Dysgonamonadaceae bacterium
TAACAGGTATTGTGTGTTCCCGCCAAAATTATTTTTATATATTTTTTTCATATTTATTTACTTTTAACTCTTAGTTTTTAGTTTACCATCCCGGATTCTGAATAAGATTTGAATTTATATTTATTTCATCGACCGAAATGGGCCAAAGGAGATCTCTAAAAAGGAATCTTCTTGTTTGTACCGGTGTAACAGCAAAAAAATATTCCGCATTAAAACCGCTATAATCCCATCCCATAATAGAGGATGAAAATTCGATCAGAGCCCGTTTTTGCCTGTGCATGTCCCAGAACCTGTTTCCTCCTTCAAAAGCGAGTTCTATGCCTCTTTCCTGCAGTATTATATCCCTCAGTTTATCTTTGTCGAGATGGTTATTCTGTGACCGGGGATTCACTAACGTCGCATCCGACCAGACGTCTTCCACATCCGGTATTCCTGCCCTACGGCGTATTTTGTTGATTTCAGCCCATACATCGGGACCGGGACCATTAATTTCGTTCAGGATTTCCGCTTTCATCAAATAAAGATCTGCCATGCGGATAATGGGTAAGGGATATTTGACCTGCATTTGATAGCCGTCCGATTTTGCCTCGGGATGCGCGAATTTTTGAACGCCTATACCCGTACAAAGAAAATTGCTCGGGAAATTAGGACTGGCTCCTCCGTCGGAGCCGTAAAACATCAACGAGTTAATTCTTACCGCATGTGAACGCCAATAACCGCCGGTAATTCCAAGATTGGCATAAAATCGGGGTTCCCTGTCCATATACAGTTTGACAATATCTGCTCCCGGTTGCAGCAACCCTCTCAAGGCTTGGTATTCAGGATCTTCAATTCCCGGAGTAGTAATGATATCGTATTTGGTATAAGAATCAAATGTTATGTCCTCACTTAGCGGAAGTCCGTTTTTCGTATAATACCTTTCCAGCATCCTGTATGATGCGCCGAATAATTGCCTTGAGAATGACACGCTATTTGTTATTCCATCTCCGTATCCTATGGGCAGAATAATATTGCTGGCGCTCGTCAATATATTGTTCGTTACAGCGTAGGTCTTTCCCCAGATCACTTCTTTGTTCCAGGGATCAACAATCAACATTCTCAGATCATAGAGCACCTTCATTATATTGTTGTTGAGGGCGAAATCTTCCCTGTCGTAGGCATATGAATTTTTATCGTATTCATACAGTCCCAATCCATTCGTTTCACAAAGTGTAATAGCCTCTTCGACTGCATCAAGAGCATCCTGCCATTTCTCTGCCTTATAGTCGAGGGGGAAGAATGGTTCTCCGTTATGATCGAGGAAATCTTCGTAATACGATCTGTTTCCGTTGAAAAACGGACTTGCCCTGTAGAGCATTATTCTTGCCTTGATAGCCAGAGCCGCGACTCTGTCAATCTGTCCGAGATTGGAAATCGAGGCTCGCTCTGTCAGGTCGGGAATAGCTTCGTTCATCAAGTTGATGATGAAGTTAAAACAGTCCTCTACTTTGTTACGCCGGAGGAACAAATCGTCGGATACCGCATCCAAGGGTATCGATTTGTCCATAATAACAACAGGTCCGTATTGCCGCAACAGCAGAAAATGAAAATACGCTTTCAGAAATTTCACCTGCGCTTTCCAGTTGGCAATTTCATCAGGAGTCATATCTTCCACTATGTCTATGTAGTCAAGGAAAATATTGGCGCTACGGATACCTTCGTATAAAGATTTTCCCCCGCTTGTTCCATCCCAAAGACTTAGCAAAGTACCGCCGGAATTTTGTAAACCACGCATAATATCTATTGACACACTGATACCCCGGTTTGTACTGATTTCGCCTATCCATTCGTCACCCAAAGTCCACGAGGTTTGGGTTATGTCCTCATCATTGGGTATATAACTGTAAACTTTCGACAGTGTATTCCATGCCGACTCTCTTCGGGAAAAATAATTTTCTAATATTACAACGTTGTCGGGAACAAGGTCCAAATACTTGTTGCACGATGAGTTGCACAACACTGTGCCCAATAAAAATCCTATAAGGATAATTTGTCTGATTCTTTTCATTTTTTTAATATGTATTAAATTCATGATATATAAAATTTTTTTCATACTTGTTCATTAAAAGTTTAACGACAAGCCGATATTAAACCTCCTGTTCAAGGGATATCCCAGTCCGTTTCCTCCTACTTCAGGATCCCAATATTTGAATTTACTGAGGTAGAACAGATTCTCTATACTAAAATACAGACGTGCGCTCTGCAAAAATATTTTGTGCATGCCGGGCAGGTCGCAGCCGAACTCTACTGTTTTCAAGCGAATGAACGAGCCGTCGCGTAACCACCAGGTGGATTGTACCGTATTGTTTGGTATGTTTTCGGGCGAGAGCCGGGGCCAGAAAGCATGTACGTCAGGATGGCTTTCGGTCCACGAATTCCGCGCTACTATCACCGGCGCATTTCGCCTTTCGACAAAGGGCTTGATACCGTCGGGGTTGATATAAAACGAAACCTGTTCGCTTCCGTTGAAGAAAAAGGAAAAGTCAAACCTTTTATATCCCATCGACATACCGAATCCGTATTGTATGGCAGGTACCGGAAAACCTATTGGAATCCGGTCGTTCTGATTGATTACTCCGTCCTTGTTGACGTCGGTGTATTTGATGTCTCCGGCTTGATAAATTCCTCCGAAATATGTTTGACCGGGCGAGTTTGCAATTTCTTCCTCATCCACAAAAAGCCTTTCGGCAACATATCCCCACTGCTGGCTGGCGGATTGGCCTACCTGTTTAAGGTAGTCGTCGGCATAGTTCGGTTCGTCGCGTTCGAGCACTTCATTTACGGCATAAGTGAAATTCGCCCGTCCCTGAATCCAGAAGTTGGGACTGAAAGAGTGTTTCAAATCAATAGAAGCATCAATACCTTCGGAAGATACTTTACCGGAATTTCCGTAAACAGTTGTTTCCAAACCGGTAGTAGCAGGGTAGTTGCGACGCGGTTCATAGATCTGCTCCCGGATATCTTTGTAGTAATCTATATTGAATTTCAATGCCTGATCTTTCAGAAAACTTAATTCCAAACCCCAATTATATTTGGTGGCTATCTCCCAGCTAATCTCATTATTGGCATAACGATTAATCGAATATCCGGAATATGAATTTTCGAATGACTGTCCCCAGGAATAAGCGCCTCCGCCGTCGGTAATGTCCGAGAGGAAGAAGAAACGTCCTCCCCTGCCGGCAATCGCGTCGTTACCAACGAGCCCCCATGTGAATTTGAGTTTCATTAAACTGACAATGTTTTTCAAGGGATTCCAGAATCTTTCGTTCGACACAATCCATCCGCCGCCAACGGAAGGGAAAAATCCGTATCGCTTGTCTCCGGTAAATTTTTCGGAACCGTTGTATCCGTAAGAAAATTCCATGTAATAGCGCGAATCGTATTCGTAACTTGCCCTTCCGGAGTTACCGAGGTTTCTTTCGGGCAAAGACTCGAATATATTGCCGCCGGCAGGTATAATGTTTTCGGAAGCCATTCCTACCATCATCAGGCTGATTCCATGTTTACCGAAACGACGGTTCCAGTTCAGTCGGGCTTGAAAATCATATTTGGTCTCGCCGATGTCGTTGGAAACGGTTGCATTTCCAAGAAAAGCGCCCCGATTGTTCGGAGTGAGATTATACAGAGTATAGGCTCCTGTAATAACATTGTATGTTTCCAGCGCGTAATAAAACGGCGCATATATTCTTGTTCCCGTAGAAGTATGATTGGTATTGACCGCCGCTTTCAAATTGAAATTCAGACTTGGGGTAATAAAATCCAACTTCTGGTTAAAGTTGGCATTTACCGAAAGGCTGTTTCCTTCTCTCGACGAATATCCCTGTACCATCTGTGCATAGGGATTTCTCTTGGTACCTGCGCCTTCCAGAATGGTACTCCCGAAAAGAATATGATCGACATGCGCGTGGGCAGGGTCAGGCTCATATACCGGAGGAAAATCCACAGGGTTGGCGTCCATAACCTGATTAAATATAGTACCTGCCTGCGTTGCGGGACCGTTAAATTTCTCAAACTGTCCGTACATCTGAACGTCTAAGATAGTAGTATTGGTCAGGTTGATGCTGAAGGTTGAACGTATATTAAACCTGCTAATATCAATATTGTTATTGAAATTATTCAGTTTGGCCACTTTCAACAATCCCGTTTCTTTTTCGTATCCTCCGGACACATAATAACTGGCTACCCTCCCGCCTCCGGATACGCTCACGTGCCCTCTCGCATTGGTGGTTCCATCTTTGAACAGGGCGTCGTACCAATTAATATTGGGATAAATCATCGGGTTGAGTCCCTGTTCGGTAGAACGTATCTTCTGCTCGGAGTAATAGGTTCCCAACTCGGGATGCCGCGACAGCCGCGCCTGATTATACAGTCGCATGTATTCGGTCGCGCCCAGCAGTTCTAGCATCTTTGTCGGCTTAGCCACATGCACGTCGAATCTGGCGCCAACTCTTGCCGGACCTTCTTTTCCTCTTTTGGTGTTTACCATGATGATACCGTTTGCTCCGCGCGCGCCGTACACCGCCGTTGCCATGGCGTCTTTAAGTATCGAAAAGTCTTCGATATCGTCCGTTTGCA
>JAIRZF010000136.1 GCA_031267385.1 Dysgonamonadaceae bacterium
AAATTTGAGTCTGATAATAAATCGGATGGGGGTGGTATTGCTATTCGAGTGAAAGAAATTCCTGCTACAATTTTTGAATTGAAAGAAATTAAAAATCTTGAAATAGCGTTTATAGATGAGATTAATATTCCTGAAAAGTTATCAGAAATCAAGATTGAAACTTTAAAATTATCGGGAAAAATCAATAATGCTGAAATCAAACAAATAAAGAAAATGTTTCCTGATACACAATTGATAATAAACAGAGAAACAATAGAATAACACTGCCCACAACAAGCGGTTTGGCGTCAGGCGGGGTGTAGTCGTAGCTTGACAGTTCGGTTGGACTTCGTCCCGCCCGAACGTCAAGCCGCCGGACGTTAGGTGCAAGTGGCGGGCGACACAGCCAACGGAGAGCGACTGACTGCAACAGTTCTGACAGGCAGAACACACAACAATAGCAGTCCGACAACCTTTGACAATGCAATTTACACCAACACTCTGACGGAGTAATGCCGATAGCCGTGCAAAAAGCAAAGTGGAGGCAAAATAATATTTCAAATTAAAATGAAAAAGTTTTTTAGTGTGCTTTTTGTTATCGCAATGCTATTTTCATTTTCTTCTTGTGCAATACATTCAGTCTTAACAAACAACGTGAATAACAGCACAACAAATGTGGTTTTGGAAAAGAATAATTACAAAATCATTCAGAAAGTAAAAGGGTCTGCGAGTGGTACAAGTGTTTTGATTTTTGGTGGAAGTTTTCGCCCATTGATAGAAAAAGCCAGAAGCAAAATGCTTGAAAATGCGGAATTAATCGGCACTTCGAGAGCGGTAATCAACGAAACTGTTGAGGTTAACAACAAATCGTATGTTGGAATTGTAAATGTAAAAACAGTAACAGTTTCGGCTTATGTAGTTGAATTTATCGAGTGAAAAATTACTGCCAATCGGATAGGAGAAAAGCGAAAATGCACACTCTATAATGATCTTTCATTTATTGACAATGTTTCTAGTCGCGTTGCACGTTGTATTGTGAACAGAAACATTGTTTCTACTCGCAGTACGGAGCATATTGTAAACAGAAACATTGTTTCTACTCGAGGGTTGCAGTATAAGTTGTCCGGCTTTTGAGATACTCCAGGGTATAACGCAATATTATTAATTTTTTATTTATTTTTGCGCTATAAAAATTACATATTATGAGATCTCTTTCACTCTTTTGCATTATAATCGGTTTGACTGCATGAGAACTTCATCCGATTTATTTACTTTGGAAGGTACAATTATTGATACCCTCAGATACATTTATAACAATCTACCCGAACAGTCGAAAACAGGTCTGATGGGAAAACTTGCATTCAAGCAGATCGAAAATTTTGGAAATGAAAAAGAACTCCTTGAAGATGGATATATCCTGAGGAGATCCTGCTCCTGATTTTATAAGAAAAGATTTTTCAGGAAAAAGAAAAGGTGTGTCAAGTTCCCTCACCTGACACACCCTCCTCCTTAAACTGAAATCAATACGAAAAATTTTGTTCCAATTCCGTGTTGCCGATCATTACTTTGAATTCGCCGGGTTCGACGATCCATTTGTTCTGTGCATTTACAAATGCCAAATCGGAAACGTTGAGCATAAATTTCACGGTTTTTGTTTCTCCCGGTTGGAGTAATATTTTTTCAAATCGTCTCAGGCGTTTCGTATCGGGAGTCATACTGGCCGTCAAATCGGAAGTATACAGTTGAACAACTTCTTTACCTGCCGTTTTACCAGTGTTTTTCACGTCGACACTAACTTCTACGGGTTGATTTTCAGTGATCCGGCCGGCGCTCAATTTCAGGTTGCCGTATTCAAAAGTCGTATAACTCAATCCGAATCCAAAATGAAATTCAGGGGAGAAATCGCCTTCATAATTGTACATCCCGGCGGATTTGGTCTGTTCTTCCGACGGCTTATGAATGTAATTGACCAGAGAATTGACCGCACTCGGATAAGTAACGGGTAATTTTCCGGAAGGATTAACATCTCCGAAAATAATATCAGCCAAAGCGTCGCCACCGTAGTTCCCAGGCCAATAAGCCATGATGATACCATTCACATTGGAAGCTATTTCACGAATGATCCGTGGGCGTCCTTCGGTCAATACCAGAATGACCGGTCTACCGGTAGCAAGCAAATCTTTTGCATATTGCAATTGGAGTTTACTCAGCGTTAAATCGACCAGATCGCCCGGTTTTTCCGCATATGAATTTTCTCCCAGGCACAAAATAATTACATCCGATTGTTTGGCAGCCTCAATGGCTTCTTCATACCGGACTTTTTCTTCTGCACGGTAATCCATCGTTTTTTTGTAACTAACGCCCGGTTCCCATTTTGCATTGGCTCCCACTTTTTGTTGGATAGCTTCCCGGATGGTATTGTACGAATCTGCAAATTCATCGCTCAACTCGCCCTGCCATGAATACGTCCAACAACCGTTCAACGGACGCATGGAGTTGGAACCCGGCCCGGTAACGAGAACTTTGGAAGATTTACTCAAAGGAAGGATCTGATCTTTATTTTTTAGCAATGTAATTGCTTCCGATGCAACTTCATAGGATTTTTTTCCAAATTCAGCGCTTCCGAATTTCGGATAATCTTTCGGATTTACCGTTGGCTTTTCAAATAAATTCAATTTATACTTCAACGTCAAAATACGACCGACCGCATCGTCGATACGACTCATTTTAACTTCTCCATCTTTGACTAGAGCGATTAAATCGTTGCAAAAAGGCTCATAGGCATAAGAGATCATAGACATATCCAAGCCGGCATTCACTGCCGCTTTCACAGCTTCCCTGTTGTTAGCGGCGACACGATCGCGTTTATACAGATTTTCAATATCTCCCCAATCGCTTACAATGACTCCCTGGAATCCCAACTCTTCACGAAGCAGTTTGGTCAACAACTCGTAATTGGCATGTACCGGAATTCCATTGATAACTCCCGAATTGATCATAATCGTATGAGCTCCGGCTTCAATAGCGGCTTTGAAAGGAGGAAGATGGTATTCCCGCAACACATATTCAGGAATATAGGCCGGTGTGCGGTCTTTTCCGGAAGTCGGCACGGCGTATCCCAAGAAGTGCTTCATACAGGATGCTACCTTGTAAGGATCGGCAATATTATTGTTGTCACCTTCGTATCCTTTGATAATCTGTTTGCCAAAGCACGAAATGAGATACGGGTCTTCACCCATGCCTTCACCCATGCGGGAATAGCGGGGATCGCCACCCAGATCCAATACCGGAGAAAAGTTCCAGGGGATATTACCGGCGCGCGTTTCGTAGGCCGTAATTTCACCTAAAACATATCCCATTTCCGGATTCCAGGTTGCTGCAAGCGCCAATTCATGTGGAAAAATAGTAGATCCGGCCGTATAAGTGACGCCGTGTATGGCGTCAATTCCATAAATTACGGGAATCTTTGTCCTGGTTTCCTTTGTAGCGACATCCTGAATTCCACCGATGATCTTTGCCCACACGTCTACCGTCCGGGCACGATTATTGGCGGTATTCAATACCGAACCGACATGGTATTTGAGAATGGCGTCCCGGACATGATCCATATCCAGTTCTACGGGTTCGGCGCTTGAATAACGATCGTTCCCTTTTGTAATTACATCCAGAGTTACCTGGGCCATTTGTCCGACTTTTTCTTCCAAAGTCATCATTTTCAGCAGAGCGTCAACTTTTTGCCTGATCCCGGAGTCGCTCACAGGAACGGAAGCTTGAGTTACTTCAACATTCCGACTTTTAGACCGGCTTTGAGCGGAAATAGAAATTCCGCTCGCCGATATAAACACAATCAAAAAAAAGACTAATCCCGATTTTATTTGTCTCATCCTATTTAAAAATTATTTTTTCACAACTGTCAGTACGGCGTTGCTGATACCGCCCGAAACGTCTACTGTAAAAACATAAGTGCCGCCTTCTTCCAAAGTCTTACCGGAAACAATTCCAAGATTACCGGGATCCCGACCGCTATCGCCGCCGGTTCCGACAAATACAACGTCGCTCGTTGTAGTCAGCTCCGTAGTGAATTCTCCTCCCCACCCCTTTTGATGGAAGAATTTGAAATTAATGCTTTCGGTACTTACCGTCAGTCCTCCGACCAAAGTCAACTGGTATTTTTTACCGCCTATCGGAGCCATACAAAGTCCTTTATCGGTATTCCAGCCTACTTCATTTCCTGCCACGGAGGATTTACCTACATCCGTACCAATGACCCAAATAGCCCCCGTACCATCCGATTGCAAGGTTGCCGGACTATTCCCGGACAATACTTCGACACTGAAATATTGGAAAACAGTATTAGCCATAATGCGGTATTTACCGGAAATCGGAACAAAAGTAAATATATTTTCCGATATTTTATTAAAGAAATCGGAATCAATCCACCATTCGTCAATGTTACCAATTCCTTCTACCGTTAATTCCTGTCCCTGAGTCAGATCCATATCAATTTGGAAATTTTCCTTATCCATCATACCCATCTTCTGACCATTGAGAGTTAATTCGAAGAAAGGTGTCGCCTGATAGTTTTTTGTATTGAATGTAACGGAGTATCTACCTGCTTTGGAACTTGTGAATGGGATATCGCCGGTTGCACCTTGCGTAATTTCACCTTCTTCCCAGCCGAAAGTGATTTCATTTCCGTTAATGCCTGATAGAGGCGTTTTGATATAAGCCGGAAGATCGGTCGAAGGAAATGCTTCCGTAGCCGCATATTCATGAGGCGTTCCCGTGGGTAACATCGGATAGGAAGCATCGGCGGTTACCAGAATCAAATAAGGAAACGCCGGACGGCTTACAGGCAAATCATATGTTTTCTTGATGCTGGTCAGATGTGTATCCGTCAGGATAAATTCCAACGTAGCAACGCCATCCGGAACATCTTTATAATAAGGAATAAAAATTTTACCCGAATAATCGCCGGTTGTTTTCGTCCGGATCACCGTTCCTGATACTTTTTCTTCGCCGAAATACAGATTAGCCGTTAAAATCGAAAGCGGTACATTATCGTTTACTCCGATAGTAAAAGAAAGGCTATCGCCAAAGAAAGCATTTGTAAATTCAATCTTGGGTTCCATAACAGGATTGCCCGGGGTCGTGTCGTTGTCGTCACTTGAGCATGAACATAAAAATCCCATACTCAGAACGATGGATATTAAACAGAATTTATATTTTGTCATAATTGTAAACATTTACTTTTTCCATTGATATGATATAACTGATTTGGACGGCGCTTCGTAGGAGAAGTGATGCTGTCCGTCATCCAAAGTGATTTTTTTGCTTTCGCTTGTGTTATTGAGCAAAACAAAAGCGTACGTACCATCCGTATTTTCGAAAGCGGAATAGACAACTCCGGCTGCGGAATAGCCGCTTGTACCGATACGGGTTGCTCCCGGTTTTACCACCGACGAAAGGTGTCCGATGATGTAATAATGCGAATTACGGGTGATGGTTTTGTAATTCGACCTATCGATATCCACTGCGCCGTAACAGGTCCGGCATCCGCCTTCGCGATTCGGCCCACGCTCCGAGTCGAGCATCAGATTCCATACGATAACGGCTTTACACCAATTATTGACGGTTCCCAAAGCGACTTCCAGCATATCTTCCATCAAACGAACAGATAAATTTCTTCCGTCGTTCCATGTTCCGATCGATGTTTCGGTAAATATCAGTTCTTTGTTGGGGTATTTGTCGTGAATATCCAACAGTTCGGCTCTGTTTCCTCCATAGCTATGATAGGCCGAACCTGCAACTAATTCATCATCGATTCCGGCGTCATAAATCCGTATCGGATAATCGTTTTGATCACCCATATTGTCATAATTGTAATTGTGATCGAACAAATAAATTTTGGTTTTCAATCCGGACGATTTGAATTGGGGAGTCAAAGCATTTTTGACAAAATCGCGTTGTTCCTGCCAACCCATAAAGAGTGAAGCGGAATTTCCCCGGTTCAAAGGCTCATTCTGAGGCGTCACGGCATAGATCGGGATTCCCGACAATTCGAAAGCTTGTATCCATTTTACAAAATAACCGGCATAATCCGGATAATAAGCCGGATTCAACTGCCCGCTTGTCCATGATTCGAACGATTTTAAATCCGTCAGATTGTTCACTTTCATCCAGCGGGGGCAAGTCCATGGAGATCCTAAAATCTTGATGGAAGGATTGATCGCCAATATTTCCTTTAATATGGGAATCACATAATCATTTTCTTCCGAAGTCAATGCAAAACCGGCGTCTTTGTTATCCCAGCAAGTATATTCGCTCAGCGAAAAATCCGAACAACCGATGGAGATACGAATGTAACTGTGTCCCATCCCTTCTGCCGGAGAGAATGTTTCCTTGAGGAATTTTGACCGGTCTTCTTTCGTCATTTTCAACAGGTTGTAACACGACGAACCGGTAACCGCCGCACCGAAACCATCCATTGTCTGGTAACGGGTCGCAGGATTGAGCGTAATCGTTGTCGGCGACATGTTTTGCTTTTCACTGAACGCTGCCGTCAACTTTTCAAAGTCGTATGAACAGGTGTTTGTCGTTACATACAAGGTCACATCTTTCGCCGTTTCTTCCGGTTCAGCGCCATTATCTCCATTATCGTCTTTATGATCTTCGCAGGCAATCAAATTTGTTCCCAGGAAGAAATAAATTACCGGTAATAAATATTTTATTTGAAAAATTGATTTCATATTTATCAGAATATTATTTTTTCAACATTAACGGTATTCGCCGTCCAGTTGATGGTGACCCGGTAACAAGCATCCGGATTGTTCCATTTTTTGCCATTTTCAAAAATCCACTAACGATAAATATGCGATATTTGGAACATTCTGAATGTCTTTTAGTTTACCCTTTATTTTAATCGTTCTAGAATCAACCCCACCTTCAGTAATGCTGATAGTAGAACTTGTCGAAATCAATTGGAAAAACGAAATTTTACGAGAAAGAAAATCTAACAACATAGTGAATTCTGATTCTTCTGTATATTGACCAGCATAAGGTATTTGACAAATAAGAGGCAAATCACTACCACTAGAAGTAACAGACCAATAAGGTGTGATGTTTTGTTGTGTATTATCAATCCATAACTCTACATGTGCTACTTGTGAAGTTGCTCCACCACCGTAAAGCCTTACATTCAAAGATCCTGTTGTAGATTGTTGATTTACAACAACTTCGTGTATCATCCCTGATTGAGCTTGTGTAAAAAGAATTTTTCCAGTCCGTTGAAATCCAGATTCATTAACATCAAAATTTAAATCCGTATTTCCATCGGAAGTCAAATTTTGACTTATAGCAACATTTGTAACCCAATTAGGTTTTGACGTCATCGAAAGAGAAAGCCAATTATTAAAACCTTCTCGTGACCATAAAGAAGTATAATATGTCTCATTTGTAGCTGCGACAGCAATTAATCTTTGTTTAGGCCATAAAAGATATGGATAAATACTTTGTATACCTGCAATATCCCCAGGTGAAAGTCCATTTCGTTGCGCACTATAAGTAAGCCCTCCAAGACGTTCTATTGTTGTTAGACCATTTTTGGAAAATGCATCGGACGGATACATCATAACCGACCCAAAGTCAAATGGGCCAAAAGCATAATTATTACTGCTCGTTTCAAACTGATTTTCGTAGCCATTGCTAATATTATTCCAATTTATACTCACATAATTGTCTCTATCCGGTCTGGTATGTTCATGCCATAACCCTAATACATGGCCAATTTCATGGATAACATTTCCTGTTGAACACTCATTAGCAAGACCAATAACTTGATGTCCACCTCTATAGCCTATCCCATCAGAATAACATCCCTCATTATCAGGAACAAATTCCAGATAATTATTATTAGCACTAGTTTTGGGGGCAAATCTAATATTTGTTTCATTCTCCCAATGAGCAATAGCATCAGTAACCCTAAATGTATTTGTGAGACTTGGATTAATAGAATAGTAAATTATACCTTGCGGCCAACGATCTGCTACATTTATTGTAGATCTCAATGTAGTATTACTTCCTAGTTTATCTTTTTGTTCCTCATTTAAAACAATATCTCCTTCAAATACATAGAAATTTCCTATTTTTTCAACAACGATACCATTGGGCAATGTAATTAATTCTCCTTTCCCTAAATGCGCTGATTCTACAACAAAACTTTTCGACTCACTTTTTTTTTCAAATATTTCACCATCTTCAACACTAGAAGAACATGAATAAAAAAACAATACTAATAACAAAATCCAATGGTTTAATATTTTCATGACAATAAAATTAAAATTACACAATTCTATATTTATTACAAATTTATATCAGAAATGACATCAATATTTTTCGAGAATAAAAAAGTAGCAAATCCGTTTTACTAATATAGTGAATATCAAAATTTTACAAATTCAAAGAAGAATGAAAAAGTAGTGGAATAAAAACAAAAAAGCTGAATATATTGCATATTTATTGCATGTTTTATATTAATTTCATACATTTGTAGCACACACAATTTATATCTTGATGAAAATCTCAATTTTATTTGTAAATTACAGTTATTATGAAAGAAAGAATATTATTTACTTTGCTTTTAGTTTTTATCTCGCTGAATATTGTCGCTCAGAATACGACGGACAAATGTACTAATCCTTTCATTCGTACTTCGAGAAGGAATTTGAATATGGAGGTCGTTGATTCGGGAACAGTGCGGGTTTTATATGCCCTCAATGCCTTGGATATTGATAAACCGGAAACTTACGATGATTTACAACGCTTGGAAATAGGAACCCGTTTTTCAAAATATTACAGTTTTTTTATTTTTAATTCAGATTCATTAGTTTCGGAATGGTTTAAAAAAAATCCCAAAGCAGGAACTATTCCAATAAGGTTAGGGCCACGAGGTAAAATAGAAACCTGGTCGGAGTATTTCTATGGTGAATATTTTAAGGACTTTTCAAAGAATATACTGACCGAATATGCGGGTCTTCCTCTACACTTGGGAAACTACAATACTCAAAGCGAAGAAAAAATCCCCATACAAGACTGGAAAATTGAAGACGACACTCTTACCATCATTGGATATCTGTGCCAAAAGGCAACGTGTAAATTCAGAGGTAGGGAATATATCGCCTGGTTTACTATTGACATTCCAATAAATAATGGACCCTGGAAATTCGGAGGACTACCCGGATTAATATTAAAAGTTTACGATAAAGAAAAATTTTATAATTTTGAATGTATTGGAATAGAAAATCATAAAAGAAAATACCCCATCAAGATATTTGAGCTTAGTAAGCAATTTAAAAAAGAGGATCGTATGAAATTATGGAAACGAAAAAAGGACGCTCAGGAAAATTATTATCAAATGATAGGATTATCGGCTACTAATCTTCGTCCACTTTGCCCTTATAATCCTTTGGAATTAGAATAAAATGCAGTCTAATAGTATGAAACGAACAGGCAAAACTTGCACTAAAGAGCCTGAACATGGCGCGAGTTCC
>JAIRZF010000182.1 GCA_031267385.1 Dysgonamonadaceae bacterium
GTCCGTTTTTTCGACAAAATGCGTACATCCTTTATCATCTACCGAGATAAGGCCCGGACGGGATCTGTCGAAGAAGGTTTGGTCCTGACCGGAAGCGACGTATAAGACCAAAGTCAAATCCCAGGTGGAGCGGTCATACGAAGTATTGGGCATATAAGCTTTGTAGGCCTCCACCAAAGGGTGTTTTGTCGCCCACTTGAAATCACGTTCAATACTTACTCCCGGATACCGGATTGAATCTCCTACTTCAAAAGGAGAAACTATTACCGGGACGGGACAGACCGAAAATACTTTTTTAGCCGAACTGATGTCCTGGACGATATTGTATTCTGCATAAGGATTTGAGGTAAAACTGCCCGCCATTACAGACAATAATTTTACTTTCCTGGAAACCAATTCTTTCCCGTTTAAGGGAGAAAACTCATCTGCACCACTTTCGAGCAGCGCCGCCAGATTGGTGAGAAACCCAATGGAAATGACGGTTACGGAACTATCCGGCTGTCCGGCCAGGAGTTTGCGGTAAAGTTGAACCGGCTGCGGAAGCGAGTTGTAATTTTTCGCCGACCGCTCAAACAGAGGTTTTCCGTTCGATTTCAATTCCGAAACGGTTTTTGTGTAATTGCTGTCGTCAATACTGAGGGTTTTTCCTTTTTTCAGCGCAGCTACCGGAACATCCGGATAGCCGTACCACGCGGCCATGATGTCGATGAATTCGGGCGAATAACGGTAATCTTTATTCAACACAATTCCCAGCAGATTGATTTTGCCGGCATCCATGTATTTATACAGCATATCCAAAGCCATAGCGTCGTCGATGTCGTTTCCCATGTCCGTATCCAGAATGACAGCAAGCGGTTCGTTGGTCATCTCAAATTCAAGGACTCCTCCATTTATAATCTGACTGTGGGTGATAACGGAATTTTGGATTTCAACACCGTTCAATTTTACCAATTTGACGTATTTGTTTTCTTTAGACAGGTTTTTGGCAATCATTGTAAATTCCTTGTTATAAGGAAGTTTAATAGTTGCTTTCGGTATTTGCGGAGCTCCGAACACGTATTCTCCACTTACCGGATTTACGGGATAAAAGCCCAATGTCGAAAAGATGTACCAAGCGGACATTTGGCCGCAGTCATCGTTGCCACAAAGGCCATCGGGACGGGGCTGGTAAAAAGTGTCGAATATTCGGCGCACCAGTTCTTCCGTTTTCCAGTTCTTTCCCGCAAGGCTGTAAAAATAGGCTACGTGGTGGCAAGGCTCGTTTCCATGCGCATATTGGCCGATCAAGCCGGTTACGTCGCTGACGAAACCTTCGCCTTCAATGGTTGATTCTATCGAAAACAGCGAATCGAGCCGGGTGATAAAAGCGTCTTTTCCACCCATCAAATCCATCAATCCGATCATGTCATGTTGCACCTGCCAGGTATATTGCCAAGCGTTTCCTTCAGTATAATCTCCCCCGATAGACGAAGCGTGCGAAAGCGCCAGTTTGCCAAAAGGCGTCCGCCACTGCCCTTTCGAATTTTTTCCCCGCATGAGTTTGGTTTGCGAATCAAACAGGTTTTTATAAAAATTCGAGCGGTTCAGGAAAAATTGATAATCAGCGGTTTTGTTCAGTTTTTTTGCTAACAAGGCGGCGCAATAATCATCGAATGAAAATTCCAAAGTTTTGGAAACAGATTCTGTTTTTACGAGGTCGTATGGGAAATAACCGTATTGGTTATAAACGTCCCATTCGGAGTTTGGGTGGTTTTCGGTTAATGATTTTTTAATTTGGTGATAGGCTTCTTCCTGATTGATTCCCATAAAATCTTTCAAACAGGCGTCCACAATTATAGGAACGGCATGGTTGCCTATCATGCAATAGTTTTCTTTTCCCCACAAAACCCATATCGGCAGGAATCCCTGTACTTGCGAGTGCGCGAGCATTGAGTTAATCATACCGGCGACGTAGTCGGGGGCAATAATCGTGTATAGTGGATGGGCTGCGCGGTATGTATCCCACAGGGAGAGTGTTGAGTAATAGGTTCCCGATCCGGATTGATAGACCTCGTCGTCTGCTCCGCGATAGCGTCCGTCCGTATCGGCGATGTTATTCGGCTGAATCAGTAAATGATACATGGATGTGTAAAAATTGATTTTTTCATCGCCGGAACCTTCAATGATTACGCGCGAAAGCAGTTTTTCCCATCTATTTTCCACTTCAAATTTCACTCTGTCGAATTTCCAGTGGTTAATTTCCTTTTTCAGGTTTTGCATGGCTCCGTCGATACTTACCGTCGAAAAAGCGATTTTTACGTTTAATTCTTTGGAAGTGCCCAAGTCATACGATAATACGTATTGAGGCGCTTTATCTTTTTGGTTGCCGGCAATCTGCCTTTTATCCGTAACCGGTTTGTCAAAAGCGATGACAAAAAACAGTTGGCGGTTGACCCAATTACTCAGTTTTAAATGTCCTGCAAGGGTTTTGTTATTCTGGAAATTCACATCGGCATCCGTAACGTGTGTATGTAAAGCATCTTCCGGGCCTGTGATGCCGTTCTGAAAATCAATATACAATCCGGGATTGTCTTTTTCGAAACGGTACCGGTGAAAAGCGACATGGGGTGTGCAGGTAATTTCCACATCTACGGAATTATCACTCAGGTGAACGGCGTAATATCCGGGTGAAGCTTTTTCACTGTCTTTTGAAAAAAGGCTTTTATAGCCTGGTTTGGGTGTCCCTGAAAACGGCATCAGCAGGATATCACCCAAATCGGGACAGCCGGTTCCATTCAAGCGGTTCTGCGAGAAGCCTTCCATAATGCTATCCCGATAGTAGTAACCGCTGCAATATTGCCATGCATAGCGGCCGGTTTGCGGACCTGGCTGCATGAATCCAAAGGGACAGGTAGCTCCTGGAAATGTATGGCCTGTATAGGCGGTTCCGATGAATGGATTTACATATTGGCAAAGCTTTGTTTCGCTGTTGTTTTCCGGGGTACAGGCTGCAATCGCGACAGTCAGTAAGATAAGTAGAAATGCCTTTTTCATGGATATTTAGAATTGATATTAATGAATTACGATTAATTTCCGGATTGTTTTTTCATCTTTTCCGCCTTGGATATAAACCAAATATATTCCCGGATTGAAACCGGTTAAAGATATCGGGAAAACAGAACGGCCGGAAACATAGCTTTTTGACGTTTGGTATTTTTGGATTCCCCGCAAATCGGTAATTGCAACGGTCACTTCTTGCGGTTCGTTCATGGTAACGCTTACTTGTACCTGATCCGATGCAGGATTGGGATAGATTTCGACTTTCGGGGTTGAAAGGCCGGACTGCAGAATGCCCGAAGGCAACAGAAAATTTTCGGTAAGAAAATCAATCCGGTTGGTCAGATAAGATTTCAGGTAATCAACGCCTTCCTGATAGGTGCCGAAAAGAAACGTTTCCAAATAAATTTGCTTGTTGAGAATATTCCATTTCGTAAAGTTCAGTTGTTGCGACTGGTTTATCAGTCGGCTGGTCTCGTTGATGTAAGAAGTCAGCTCCTGCAATAAATTTCCATCGACAACCAGTTGTTGCCAGCGCCTCTTGACGGCATTCCGGAACCAGTCGTCGAGCCACATCTGCTGAATCCAAGCTTTGGGATCCCAGGCATCTTTCCGCATCAGCTTGCGCGTCGCATCGCCCAAGCGGTTGTCGTTGTTGAATGCAATGTCGAAATCCCACAAGGGTCCAAAATACAATTTATCGTCGGAACGTTTCTTATAAAGATAGATACTCCAGAAAGCATCCGAATTGCCTGTGAGCTCACAGGCAATATACCAGTTAATCAATGAAGTTGTATCAACTTTGGCTCTATAACCGTCGATGAGATCCTTAAACCCGTCGGAAAAGAGTCTGTTTTCAAAATCGGAGATGTAATTTTTGATGTACTGTATTTGGGCATCGGTTATAACGTCTGAATCAGGAGATTTGATTACTAATTTCATTTCTTTCCCCGAAAGAAACCAAACCGGTTCGTCAGTCGGATCACCCGCCTGTTCCAGTAAATACCCGCCAGTAATATTGGGTTCGATTATGTCTGTTGCCTCCTGTTCATCGATATTCACCCGGTTTTCATTGACTTCAATCTGGTCTGTGAGTAAATAGTTGCCCAGATAGGATCCGTTAAGCACCAGATCGACAAAACGGACGGAGGGATTGAAATCAAAGCCAAGCATATTTCCGATTTTAAAAGCTACAGCATTTCTGATAAGCGTTTTGTCGGCATGGTTTGCGAGCAGCACCCAGCTTTTGGCTTTGGCAGGCAAGTTCAGCAGATTGGTCTTTTTATCGAGTTTAATTCTAAACGATTTTTTGTCCATCCTGAAACTGGCATTGCCACGCAAGCGGATTCCCGCTACCATGGATAATTCTTCGGCGGGCTCGGAACTTTTAACGATTACATTTCCCTGCACATAATTTTCCTTGTCAAGCACAGGCTCGTTATTTTCAGTCGTAACGTGAATTGCGGGCAGGTTGCTGAGCTGAGTCGGAGCGCCGCTATACACGCGGACATAATCAACATACATGTCCATAACGCCACCGTAGCGGGATAAATCGACGGGCCAGCCGCCACCTGTAGCCAGGTTAATCATGAAGTAAAGGGGCTTGGTTTTGGAAACAGGTAAGGTTTCATGCCTGCCGACTTCCACATTATCGTAGTAATAAATGGTTTCCGTTTCGGTAATCTTGCATCCGTAGGTGTGGAGAGATTCGTACCAGGTTGCGGGAATTTCGTTTTTATACAGTTTATACACATCGATTACGCCTTTTGTCTGGTAAAAATCGTCGCATATCTGCTGCGGCCGTCCGGTTTGTCCCCATGCGTGCGGCGTTACGCGGTACAGTTGTTTGGCATTGGGAGTTCCGTCGCCTTCGCCACCGTAGGCTTCGATAATATCCAACTCATCGCAGATTTCGTTCCGGTCGGTGATGTTGTCTTTTACACTTAGCAGCCAAAACGCAGGCCAAGAGCCTTTTACGTTCGGTCCGATAAGGCGGCATTCGAAATAGCATGGCATCTGGACTTTAACGCCTTTGTTGTTGCTGAACAGCGAAGAGATGAGTCCTGTACTGTTTTTATTGGCGTCGGCCCGGATGCGCAAATAAGAATCTACCTGGCTAAAAGGATTTTTCACCGTATTGTTATAATTCGTAAACGGAATCGAACTGAAATCTTCCGAGCCGTAAGGCGGCTTATGGTCATAATAAGTGTGTAACGCCTGGTTATTGCCGATAGACAAAGCGCCGTCGAAATCGTCGGTGAACACCAGGTTCATGCCTTCGGCGGCTGCAGGGGTTGCGGGAAGTCCTTCTTTCCACGACACACCGCCTTTGTTGTAAAGTTGTAAATAGCAATTATCGCTGTAGAACACGCTGTTGGTTCCAGAAATTCTCAGCGTAACCGGCCCGTGTGGATAGGAGTCTGCCGGGAAAACGATGGAGCCGTTTCCCTGGTTATCCAGCGTAACCGTGCCGACAAGGGTGTTTGTTCCAAGCCCGTTTCCGTTCTTCCAGCAATATACTTTTACCTGGGTATAGGTGGGTGCGATAATGTTTATTTCCGTATTTCCCTGAATATCGGAACAGTATGCAGGTGAAGCTACTCCGATAAGATCTGCAGAGTAAGTTTTACCCGTCATAAACACCCAAAACAATGTAAATAGAATCGTTTTTTTCATACGTAAATAATTTGTTTTTTTAATGGTCGTATGGAACTCGCATGATTTTTATTTTGGCTCTGCCGATTTTCAATTCATGGACTTGGGTAATTTAACAAAAACCATGCTTCATTTCATGACCGAATTATTTTGAATTATAATTTTATTTTACCCGGTTTGATATCTTTTGACAGCTCCCCACCTTTCCATTTTACAATGATTTTCAACGGAACGTTGGTTTGTATGGATATCGCCGGCTTGTCGGTTTCCTTTTTTCTTTTTTCGCAGAGAATATCCAGTAAACCGTTTTTTCCGAAGGGATAGCGTTTGATTCCGTATTCGTCTTTCAGGCGGACGTCTATCAAAAGTGTATTGGCCGGTACGTCAGGCCTTATCCCAAAAACGTATTCAAACAAGTCGTTGATGGGGATTAATCCGTTCCAGTCGACAAAATCTTTCATGGAGCTGCCGAGTATGGCGTCGGCGGCGTAAGTTTCCCAGAATGTTCCGGTTTGAGTATATACTTTGGCCACATTGGTTACATGATTGAAAGCAATTTCGTGCGCCAGGGAATCTTTTCCGTATTTTGTCAATCCACTCAACACCATATAGTTGGTCGGTGCCCAAATGGGACCGCACCAATAGCCACCCACAGGATCGTAGCTGGGGTGGTCGGCGGAAAGCGTCGGTACGCGATGTGTCCGTGCAAACTCTTTGGGATTTTCGAGATGACCGATAAATTCGTCCGTTTTTCCGACAGGAATGACACCGGCCAGCAAACTCCAGAAAGCAGCGATGCTTTTTACATGGTTTAAGGCGCCATCCCGGTAACGGTCGTAAAAGAAAGCCGATTCGTTGTCCCACATGTTTTTTTGAACATATTCGGTGAGTTTATATATTTCTGTTTCAATGTCTTTGATATCATTTGTCCGGTCCAGTATTCCTGCCATCTGTATTAGAATTTTGCCCACGAATATTTGCTGGAGGGTAATGTCTATCCATGACATAAATCCGTTGCTGTAACGCGGGTCAAATGCTTTTCCTTCCGGAAGCCTCGGCTGGTTGTCCATGCCACTCCCCCACCCACTCGAAAAATAGGATCCGTCGGGCCAAGATCTGTTTGTCCTGTACCATTGATAATAAGCAAGCAATGGTGGAAAAACATTTTTCAGCCGGACGGTATCATTGAAATTCAAAAAATACTCCCATTCCGACCAGGGTATCAGATTCGGGCCTGTACTAGACACATTCCATTTCTCGAAATGCTCCAGTCCTGTCGCGATGGATATTTCCCGGCTGATAAAACCGTCTTTATGCTGTTTGCAATAGAAATTATCCAAAGTGCCTTGAAAGTTAAATGCGCGGTGTCCATATTTTCCGAACAGGGTTTGAAAGCAGGCGTCCCACATGAATATGTGGCCGTTGAATGGCGGCTCGATGTAGGGTGATACAAATTTGTTTTCTTTCGTAACCTGATGCGCGTATGAAAATTCCAGTTCCCATATCTGCCAATAGGATTGAATGACATCGGATTGGACAGGCCAATACGGTTCAGGCAGAAGTAGTTTGATAGTTTCAAATGCAGGAGGGCGATCCATATTGGCTTCCATGGTCAGGAATTTATTCTCCGCTACATATTTGTTCGGAATGCTCGTATCAAAAGCTTGGGCGTGCAACTCAGGCATTCCCAGGTAAAACAAAATTATTAAAATACCGGTTAATAGTCTTTTTATCATAAAATCCATTATTTAACATTTAATATTACTGTATCCACTGCTTCCGAACTGCTTCCGACCATAATCTCAAATTTTCCTACTTCAACTACTTTCTCCATTTCGTCATTGTAAAATGCTAATTGATCCGGAGTAAGACTGAATCTCACCGTTTGGGATTCGCCGGGATTGAGATTTACACGTTCAAAACCTTTCAATTCCTTTATGGGACGGGTTACGGAACCCAAGCAATCCCGGATATAAAGCTGCACAATTTCAGCGCCTTTTACCTCTCCCGTATTCTTGATTTCTACTGAAACGGCGGCGGTTTCGCCTGCTTTGACGGTCGAAGGAAATACGGTTAGGTTTTTATATTCAAATTTCGTGTAACTTAATCCATATCCGAACGGGTATAGATACTTCCGGTCATCCATTACGTATTTGACTGGAGATGAATGTTTCCGATTGTAATATGACGGTATGTGTCCTACGGAAACCGGAAATGTGATCGGCAATTTGCCACTGGGATTTACTTTCCCGGATAAGATACCGGCTACTGCGATTCCTGTCGCTTCCCCGGGATGCCAGCATTCTACGATTGCAGGGAGATATTCTTTAATGTAATTAAAGGAAATTGGCCGGCCGTTGAACAACAGGACAATGACTGGTTTTCCGGTTTCGTACAATGCTTTTGCCAGTTCATTCTGTTCTCCAACCAAATCCAAAGTCGCAATATCTCCCGACCGGTTACCGTCCAATTCTTGGCACAAGTCGATGTTATCACCTATCGCAAGGACAATTACGTCGCAGTTTTCAGCCATTTCGACGGCTTCCCGTATCAGTTTTCTGTTTTTTTCAAGATCGTATGGGATAACTTTACCGTCTGGCGCCGTTTGGGGTAAGTAACAGCCTTGTGCAAATTTCACTTTGTCTTTTCCAAATTCTTTTTTTATTCCTTCGAGAACTGTCGTCGCTTTCTCGTTGATTCCTGCATAATTTCCCAACTGTACGGTATTTGCATTTGGACCGACAACGGCGATGCTTTTCAATTTTTCTTTATCCAATGGAAGCGTTTTTTTATCGTTTTTAAGCAGCACGATGGATTCATAGGCTGCCGCCAAAGCCAGTTTTCGATGCGCTTCGTTATTTACAATACTGTTCGCCTTTTTAGGGTCGATGTAAGGATTGTCGAATAATCCGAGTTCGAATTTCAATCTCAGTATTTTCCTGACACTTTCGTCAAGGATCGATTCGGGGATTTTTTTTCCCTTGATTTGCTCTACCAGTGTTGGATAGGAATAAAACGGAGGTTCGCACAAATCAATAACGACACCGGCTTCCAATGCCAGTTTGGCCGCTTCCTCCCGGTCCTGTGCAACCAGATGTTTCGAATGCAGCTGTTCAATGCCGTAATAATCGGAAATAATCGTTCCGTTATATCCAAATTCATCGCGCAATACGTTTTTCAACAGCCATTTGTTTTTGTGAACAGGTATTCCGTCGATCTCATTGTACGAAGCCATGATAAACCGGACATTAGCCTCATCAATAGCCGCTTTAAAAGGCGGCAGAAACATGGAATATATTTCCCGCGTGGAAATATTGGCGGGCGCCTGATTGATTCCGCCTTCAGGTTGGCCGTGAACGGCAAAATGTTTGGCTGTAGCTGCAACATGCTGATTATCAATTTTGTTCCCTATCCCTTGCAGAGAATTGATGCAGGAGACTCCCAAGCGGGTGGTTAAGTATGGATCTTCTCCGAAATTTTCACCGGTTCTTCCCCAGCGCGGGTCGCGGACAATATCGAGGTTCGGGGAAAACAAGTGTTGAATTCCCAATGCTCGCGACTCTTCCGCCACAACGGTATATACTTTGTGAAACAAGGTTGTATCCCAGCTGGAAGCCAGTCCCATCGCACTCGGAAAAATAGTTGCGTTTTTAGCTACAAGGCCATGCAAACCTTCGGAGTTTATTATTACAGGGATTCCCAAACGGGTATTTTTCAAAAAGTGCTTTTGAATCCGGTTCGATTCATTAGCCGCTTCTTCATAGGTTTGATCCATGTATCTCCGGTGCAGGGAACCAAGTCCGTTAGGAAAATATTTCTTTGCGCTGTCTGCCGAAAATTCACCCTCGACACCTGCTGCAGACCAGATTCCCAAGGTTTGGGCGACTTTTTCTTCAACCGTCATTTGGCGCAAAAGAGTTTCGATTTTTTTTTCAACCGTGTCACTTTCAAGTGTGGTTTGCCATTCATCTACCCATTTCATAGGTTCAATATCGCCGTTCGAATCAAAAACCAAAGGCGATCCCCAATATTGGTAATCATGGCCTTTGATGTTGTCGGAAGCCGATCCCCAGAGGTCACCCATCCAGATGTATTCAATTCCGTTTGTTGTAGCCAGCGGCATCACGAAAGTTTGTTGGGATGGGACAACCGGCAAGGCGGTCATCGGGTTGACGTCGTTGATGAATGACAGGACGCCATTTCCCGCTGCATTCAGCCGTTTTGTCCCGCTGTACATTTCTATTTTGTTGATGAATAATTCGTCATACGGATAGGCAGCCATAGGTTTTAACAAAACCGACCCGGGTGAAATATTTTCAAATTCAAGATGGATGATGTTGTAAACCGAAGTGGTTTCAATTGTCGTCTTTGTTTGTATTTTAGTCCATTCATCGTTTTGTTTAACGAATAATTCAAATTCCGGTAATGCGATATCCGCTCTGCACTTGACGGTCGTTGTATCGCAACAGCCAAAGCGGTTGCCTGTGAACTGGTATATTTTCAAACTGCTTAAATAATTGTCCTTCGAAAAATCTATTTGGACAGGACTGAGCGAGTTATCCTGTTGCCTTTTCAAGGATGAATAAATATTGGGCGTAAGGTTTCCATCGACAAGCGAAGCGGCAGGCGTGCCGGGATAGCGGTTTATGTTGTTCCGGAAACGGTATCCTTTCATCGGGTTGTCCGAAACATAGACTCTGACGCCCGAACCTTGCGTGCAAAAACAACAAGTGTAATCGGTGAGCATGTAATATGTATTGTTTCGCTTGAAAATGGCGCCCGCTTCACAGCCTTCGGTGATGATGCCGCCGTTTTCCAGGGTCGAACTCAGATAATCGGGATTCAATTTTTCGATTGAACCTTTGTGGCCGTCTATCGTATTGTAAGCAATATAGGCTGTCCGATCGTCATCGACAAAAAGTCCGAAATCGCCCACACCGTATCTGGAATTTGACATTTTCACATCGGTATTGACAATTTTAAAAGGGCCTGCAGGGTTGTCGGAAACGGCGACTCCGTATTTTCCATCCCAAAGTTTGGGATACCAGTTGTACCATAATACGTACTTTTTCGTTTTACCGTTGTAAATAACATGGGGTCTGTAATATATACCATCAGGCTCATTGACAAGCAATTTTCCTTCTTTCTTCCAATTCATTAAATCGGGTGAACTGTAACATTGGAAATAATTGGTACGCACAAAACCGGAGTTATCCTTGTAGGCCGTTCCGTACCAGTAAAATTTATCTCCAGCTTTCAGGATGCGTCCGTCGTGGGCGTCAATGATTTTGCCATCAGTATCTATCCGAGGCTTTAAATTGTTGATAACCACCGGTGTCTGGCAATAAAGTATTCCTGAAAACAGAATCAAAAAAAGACATACCACAATGTTTTTCATATTAAATTGATTTATTTAACAACAATATTAATAAAATATTACATGGCTTTGCCCAATGTCCGCAGCACATGATTATATTTCGTATCATCAATATCTTCGCTTATCTGAATCATATAGGGTTTGTTTCCGAATGAAGCGGAAATGCGTTTCATGTATCCGAGAATCATGTCTTTACTTTCCAGGCAAAGCGAGGATGGGAAATTCGGGCAAATCACCTTATCAGGCCAGGCCTGCAATGCTTCTTCAATCGTCATATCGCTTCCCATCAAAGGCAATGTAAACGATTCGATCACATCAATCGGCGCCTTTTCGATAAGCGTATGCAACGCTTTAGTTTTCCCATCGATATGAACCAGATAAACCTTTCCGGCTTCCCTACATTTGGTTCCGATTTTTTCATAAAACGGCAAGTGATATTTTGAAAAAATATCGGGCGGAGTCGTATCTGAAGTAATGTTGTCGGGCTGCCAAAT
>JAIRZF010000207.1 GCA_031267385.1 Dysgonamonadaceae bacterium
AAAATAGTATATATTCATTATGTTTTGTAATTTTGCGACTTAATTCAAAACGACTTATAAATGAGCGCTCATACCCCTTTCTTAGTATTCTCGGGCACAAATACCCGTTATTTAGCAGAAAAAATTTGTTCCAGTCTTGGTTGTCCGTTAGGACAAATGAATATCCAGCATTACGCTGATGGCGAGTTTAGTGTTTCCTATGAAGAAAGTATCAGAGGCAGGGATGTTTTTCTGGTACAATCAACCTTCCCTACTGCAGATAATCTGATGGAATTATTATTAATGATTGATGCTGCCAAAAGAGCTTCGGCACATTCAATAATAGCCGTTATACCTTATTTCGGATGGGCGCGTCAGGACAGAAAAGATAGACCCCGTGTTGCAATCGGAGCCAAGCTTGTTGTCGATATGCTGAGCACTGCAGGAGTTAATCGTGTAATAACCATGGATTTACATGCCGATCAGATTCAAGGGTTTTTCAATGTACCGGTCGATCATTTGTACGCCTCCAGTGTATTCATGGAAGAAATAAAGAATATAAATCTTCCCAATCTGGTAATTGCAACTCCGGACGTTGGCGGGACTAAACGTGCGAGCGCTTATGCAAAACACCTGAATGTGCCGATGGTTATCTGCTACAAGTTACGCAAAAAAGCGAACGAAATTGCAGAAATGAAAGTGATCGGAGATGTTGCAGGGATGGATATTCTGTTGGTAGACGACATTGTGGATACCGCAGGAACTATAACCAAAGCCGCCGGCCTGATGTTGGACGAAGGCGCCGCATCTGTTCGTGCAATCGCCTCTCATGCCGTCATGTCTGATCCGGCATCTTCGCGTGTTGACGTATCTTCGTTGACGGAAATCATTTTTACAGACAGCATTCCATATTCGAAGAAATGCGAAAAAGTAAGAATTATTTCTGTGGCGGATATGTTCGCAGACGCTATCCGCAGAGTCTGCAATAACGAATCAATCAGCTCTCTGTATTTGATATAGTTTTACGTTATACGTTCGTTATTTTGGATCCAGATTAATAATGGGAACGAGCATTTCTTCCAGGGAAATACCTCCATGCTGGAAAGTATTCATATAGTAGGAAACGTAATAATTGTAATTATTAGGATATGCGAAGAAATCCTGATTCATGGCAAAGATGTATTTCGAGGTAATGTTAGGGGATGGTAAGCCTAATTTTTCGGGATTTTTCACTTCAAATACGTCCTTGGGATTATAAGATAAGTTTTTCCCCACTTTATAACGCAAGTTTGTGTTCGTATTCTTATCTCCCACCACTTTTACCGGCTCATTTACCCGGATCGTTCCATGGTCGGTTGTGAGAATTACTTTACATTTTTTCTCCGAGATTTTCCGGAATAGTTCCAAAGTGGCCGAGTGACGGAACCAGGAACGTGTCAGTGAACGATAAGCGGCTTCAGAAGAGGCCAGTTCCCGGATCATTTTTGATTCGGTACGGGCGTGAGAAAGCATATCTACAAAATTCAGGACAATAACATTCAGTTGATAATTATCCAATTGGTTGAAATTATTTACCAATCGTTCTCCGTAAGAAGATTCGCTGATCTTGTGGTATGAAAAGGAATATTTTTTACGAAAACGTTCCATTTGAGTGCCGATCAAGGGTTCTTCATTGAGATTTTTTCCTTCTTCCGATTCCTCATCAACCCAAAGATCGGGAAACATTTTTTCTATCAGGACAGGCATCAAACCTGAAAAAATAGAGTTACGGGCATACTGGGTTGCTGTGGGAAGGATTGTATAATACAAATCTTCTTCATAAGTAAAGAAATCCGAGAGCAGATCTTTCACTTCTCTCCACTGGTCAAGTCTGAAGTTATCTATCAAAATGAAATAGACCTGATGCCCTTCATCAAGCAGGGGGAATACTTTCTTCTTGAAAATATCCGGGCTGATCAGGGGACGTTTTTCCGAATTATCCAGCCATTCCTGATAATTATTCTTGATGAATCTGGCGAACATCCGGTTTGCTTCCAATTTTTGAGTGTGCAATAAATCAGACATTCCGGTTTGAGATTCCTCCAGTTCCAGATCCCAATACACCAATTTTTTATAAACCTCTTTCCAGTCGTCCGCCGTCAAAGAATCGTTGATCTGCATTCCAATTTTACCAAATTCCTGTTGGTATCCGGATGTTGCCGTCTGATTGATGAACTCTGTCTTATGTAAATTTTTCTTTATAGAAAGTAAGATTTGATTGGGATTTACCGGTTTGATAAGGTAATCGGCAATTTTACTTCCAATGGCCTGATTCATGATACTTTCTTCTTCACTTTTGGTAATCATCACCACCGGGATATGCGGTCTCAGGTCTTTGATGACAGCCAGGGTTTCCAGTCCGCTCAATCCGGGCATATTTTCATCGAGAAAAATAATATCGAAATGCTGTTCTTTACAGCAATCGACAGCATCCTGACCACTACAAACGGTCACAACTTCAAAACCTTTATCTTCCAAAAAAAGAATATGAGGTTTCAATAAATCGATTTCATCATCTGCCCATAAAAGCCTGTTTTTTTTCATACGTACATAATTTATTTTTTCCCGGCTTCCCGCTGTTTCTTTTTCAATTTTTGCTGTTCTTCATATGCTTTCTGTTTAGCCTTACGTTCTTCGTCTTTCCGTTTTTGTTCGGCTTTACGATCCGCTTCTTTTTGTTTTTGAGCTTCCTGTTGAGCTTTCTTTTTCAATTTTTGCTCTTCTTTGTATTGCTTTTCTTTCAATTTACGATCTGCTTCTTTTTGTTTTTGTTCAGCCTTATAGTCTTCTTGCTTTTTCTTTCTTGCGGCTTCTTTTTCTTTTGCAAGACGTTCTTTTTCAGCCTTTTTCTGTTTTTCCACTTCTTTTTTCAGTTGTTCCTTTTCTTTTTCGTCTTCTTTCTTTTTCTTCAACAAAGCTTTTTCTTCGGCTTCCTTTTGTTTCTTCAATTCACGTTCTTCCTTCGCTTTTTGTTCCGCTAATTTTTTATCGACTTTTGCTTGTTCTTCCTGCTCTTTCTTCAACTGTTTTTGCCGTTCTTTTTCTTCTTTCTCCTGTTGTTTTACATATTCATCAATTGCATTGGATTTTGATTTCTTTTTGAATAAATCCTGAACTCCACGAACAGGATCTGCAGAAATTTTATCCATTGTATTCTGAACGTCATCCAATGTTTCCGAAGCTTTTCCTAAAACTTCATTCACTTTTTCGTAATCTTCATCGCTCACGGTTTCTTTTACCAGCTCCCGCGCACTACCCTGAACGCCTCTTTCCGGAGTTCTTCTAACAGTTGTAATACGCTCTTTTGCTGCAGGAGCAATGCTGTCTGTTTTTAATTGTGGAACACTGTCTGTTTTTTGAACGGCAAAAACAGAATCCGTTTCCGTCCCTGTTTTTATGGCAGGTTCAGTTTCTTCGGGAACGACAAAATCTTCTTCTTTATCCTTCCATTTTTCTATAAGAACAGCATTTTCCCGTCCAAAATGAGTTTCAAAGAAGCTTGTATATTCTTCAACAGTTTTACCTTTTGTCAACAAATCGAAATTATCGAGCGAAATAGGGATCATCACGACTGAATTTTCAATTTTACGGGCATAACCTCCTTCCCCGTTGATCATTTGCCAGTATTGTAAGACACCTCCTAAATTATCAAATCCTTTTATTTGTAACATTCCCACAGCGCCAAAAGTCTCGAAACTCAGGTCAAAATCAGTAATTTTGAAATTACTGAAGTTGTATTCCGCCACCGTGAATAGCAACAGATTTTCGTTGATCGTTCCTTTCGGGTACATCAGCATCATCATGTGCGGAACGTCTTTGTTTGCCGAGAAGACTGCGGTAGAATCCAGCGTGATCGAATCGGACGGGTTTATAAAACTCAAACTGAACAAGCTTCCTCTCACCAGGTTACCATCTCCACTTGCCAATGACAATCCTCGCTGGAATCCGGCCAGCATTTCTCCGGCCAGCACGGAAACGTCTGCATCGGGATATTTCTCGACCAGTGTTTTCAAACGGACTTTGAAAGTATCCGGTTCCTGGGTCATTATATAACTCAAGGCATCGAGGAACATAAATTTCGGCATTAACTTCGATTGCGGATATTTCTTGTTTGCCAACTCATAATTTTTTCGTATATCCGGAACTTTTCCTTTCAAATAGCCCGAATATGTTTCCTGATAAATGGAATCCTGAAGCATATCCATCATCCGGATATTGTATTCATAATCCGGATCTGCCATCGCAATTGCAAAATCGCTTTCCGGAAAATCCTCCCGGATCTTCGATTTAAATAATTCTGCCATTTGCGTATCATTCATTTTCAGATAAATGAGGTAAAGGTTATAATACGCCATCAATTTATTTTCATTTTCCGGGAAACGGGTGTTCAATTCTTCAAACGACTCTATCGACAAGCCATAATCTTCCAGTTTATCTTTATAGATCAGCCCCATGTTGTAAAGTCCGTCGATAATGATCAGGTTTGAGGCTTCGACATCTTTTTCCGTCAACGGGATATTTTGCAGGTAATATTGCGGATCGAACGGATCCGTTACAATCGGAGCCACCGAATCGGTTTCCGCTACTGCAAGAGAATCGGTAGCCAAAGTTGTAGAATCAGCCGCTTGTCGGGCGGTCTCTTCAAATTGACTACTCATCGGGTTGGCCTTGTTGCGGCGTCTCCAGTCATCTTCCAGTATACGTTTCCCCCATTTTTGCTGGAATGTCGCTTTTCCGGCGGCAACAGCCTGCTGGCTATAAAAATAAAATGTTTCGCCCTGACCGGGAGCTTGTAATGAAGCGGTGGTCAATCCTGCGGGCTGTCCTACGACGGATCCGGCACGTTGTTCTATCTGTCTTGCTTCTTGTTCCGCATAAAATTCAGCTCTTTCGGCTTCTTTCTTTTCTTCGGCTTCTTTCTTTTTAAGTTCTTCAATCATTTTAGTGACAATTGCCAGACGTTCTGATTCCGGCAATTTTGCGAATTCCTGCAGGCTATCCTGCAACTGAACAGCTTCATAATGAATGATCAATTCATCCAAAGCCTCCGACCGGCGGGAAACGCGGTCATAATTTTTATCTTCTTTTTTCAGTTGCGGCAATGCTTCCGAATAATTGGGCTGTGCTTTTACATATTCCCTTTGTTCAAAATAAATATCTCCCAACCGGATTTGACAAAAAGCTTTTTCCAAACCATTTCCAACGCTTTCTTCCACTCCAAGTTCGTAATTTTCTACGGCCTTGACCGTATCCGGAATACTTAAATACACGTTACCAAGCGCATAATACACCTGATCAAGATAATCCTTGTTCTTAGAACTTTTGACCATTTTCTTCAGGATCCCAATTATTTTCCGATTGTCTCCACCGGGATAAACTTCTGTCTGACGTATTCGTGCATTAAATTCCAGAATATAAGGAGGATTGGATTTAATTACGTTTCCATAAGCTTTATATGCCAACTCTTTTTGATCTACGGCTTGATAAAGCTGTCCCAGTAAATACCTCATCCGGCCTTTTTGGTGACGGTTCGGTTCATGTTTAATTGCCTCCTGCAAATAAGGAGCTGCTTCGGAATATTTTTTTTGTTTTATGAGAAGATCCGCATTAACAGAAGCGTACAGGTCTTTATTTTCTTTCGAGATGCTTTCATTATTGACCTTATTCAAAATATCTTCAGATTCATAAAACCAGTTCATTTCGGCATAACATCTTGCCTGCCAGAGTTTTGCGGAAACAGAAATGTCCGGTTGTGATGCATAATGCCTTGAGATATATGAAAATGAACTTGCAGACTGAAGAATATCGCCGTTGTAAAACTGAGATTTCGCCATCAGCATCCAGGCATTGTACAGGAACGGATTATATTCCTCCCGACTCATAAACTTCTGGTAATTAGGGTCATTCCTTTTTCCCGTTTGTTTCTGAGGTTTGATTGTGATGGAATGGGTTTTGATTGCTTTTACCGATTTCTCAATTGCACGATCAAAAGGCCCGCCTGTGGTTGTTTTTTCTTCCTGAGCGGTAGCGCTGTTAGGATACATGTAGATCATTTCGGAATAATTTTCCTTATAATCTTCCAAATGAGCCTTCAGAGCTTCTTTAAAAGCCTCATTACCATTAAAATACACATTGTAGTGTGTGTTAAAAGAATGATACCATCTCGTACCGGCCGTATTCTTACCCGAAGTACAAGACACGATCAGCACCACTATAAGCAGTATGGGAACAACAATACGATTTTTCAACATTAAATTTTCCAGGATAATATTCCGCGTAATTTAAACAATATTATACCCGTTTTATTGTCCTTTGTTGCAGAAAAATACCTGTTTTACAAAGTAAAAACAAAATTACCTGTACAAAGATAATAGTTGCCCCCGAAGGGATGTTCAGATAATAGGATAAAAATAATCCTGCAAAACAACTCAGGATACCGATTATTACCGAATAAATGAGAAGATTCCTGAACCTGGAAAAAAATAAGTTTGCCGTCATCTGGGGGAGGGTAAGCACGGAAAGTAGCAACATAATTCCAACCAGACGGATCGAAGCCACAATAGTAACGGCAATGGCAAACATCATCAGATGCTCAATCAATGAAACCGGCAAGTTTTTGACCTGGGCGAATTCCCGATCGAAGGCGCTATACAAAATAGTATTCATGAAAAAAGCAAAAGACAAAAGCAATATCAGTGCAACAATCGCGATCATCAGCAAATCCGACGTTGTTACCGTAAGAATATTTCCAAATAAATAGCCTGAAATATTCGGCGTATATCCCGGTGTAAGATAGATGCAGATCACCCCCAAAGCCATGCCTAACGACCAAAAAGCGGCAATAGCGGAATCTTCCCGGACTCCCTGCTTTTTCGAAAGCCATTCCACTCCAAAAGCAGAAGCTACTGAAAAAATCGTCGCGGAAAGAATCGGGTTTATACCAAGGTAAAAGCCCAGACCAAGTCCGCCAAATGAGGCATGGGTGATTCCCCCGCTGATAAAAACCAACCGGCGGGCAACGATATATGTCCCGACAATCCCGCAGGCTATGCCGGTAAACAAACTGGCCCAAAGGGCGTGCTGGAAAAATGTATACCTTAATAAATCCACTTGATAAATTATTTGGAGATTTCGCTTAACAACGCCGCAGGTAACCGGACTTCCCTCAATTCGAGGCTTTTCAGCCAACCGGGGACATCACTTGCAAACATTGTTTCAAAAACCTCTCTGAACTGTTCAACTTCTTCCGGAGTATAGCAATCGGACGCTCTTCCTTTAAAAACATCCAGTTCCTCATCGTCATAATATTCTATTTCCGGTCCGGACAACTTTTTAACGAGACCTTTTTCACAGATATCATGAGCTCCGCAACAAAACGCTGTATTTTTACAATTATCAGTCATGATCATTCAAAACAAAACCCACGGAGTTCAGATCGCTCCAGAAACCGGGATACGATTTGGAAACAACCAGGGGGTCGTTGATGTTTATTTTTCCTAAAACAACCGATACCGGAGCAAAAGCCATTGCCATCCGGTGATCTTCATAAGTATCAATAACGGGATCTGCTTCGGGTTCACACCGCTCTCCATCCCATTCCAACTCACTATCAAAGGCATCACGTATGATATAACCTAATTTTTTCATTTCTTTTTGTAATGCCGACATCCGGTCGGTTTCCTTGATACGGAGACTTTGCAGACCTGTAAACCGGAAAGGTATATTTTTCAAGGCGCAAGTCACAACAACTGTTTGCGCAAGATCCGGTTCATTGATAAAATCATACTCAAACAGCTCTCCATCAGTCCGGTATGTTTCGTAATCAGTTGTCAACCGGACTCCATTTTCCGTGTATTTGGTCAATACGCCCAACCGTTCAAACAATTCGACTACTTTAGAATCTCCCTGAAGGCTATTCCGGAATAATCCGGTCAATTCTATTTCAGAACCCTGCTTACAGAATGAAAGTATCTCATACCAATACGATGCCGCCGACCAATCCGCCTCAATTGTGTACGTACATGGACTGTATATTTGAGGCATTACATTGATAACTCCATTTTTCCATTGCATTTCCGCGCCAAAACTCCTCATCATTTGGGCTGTCATCCGAATGTAAGGCAAAGAAACCACATTCCCATTCAAAGTTAAAGCCAAACCTTTCCACAGATGCGGAGCAATCATCATCAAAGCCGAAATATATTGAGAA
>JAIRZF010000212.1 GCA_031267385.1 Dysgonamonadaceae bacterium
TAGCGGGAATACATCGCGGTGAATGTGGTATAATCTAACATGGGATATATTTTGCGTTTCAGGTGCAAAGATACGCATGTCCGCTATTTAGAAAAATACGTACTTCACCGATGGCTTACCAAGAAACTACATTGTTTGCTTCTTGCCCAGAAAAAGATTTTTATAAAGACACCAATGTTGCTGGTTTAATAGAATATTTATTGCCTAATGATAAAAAAATAAGAAAGCAATTCAAAGAAGATTTAGATTGGTTTCAAGGGAATTACCAAGAATATTTTGACGACAAAAAGAAAGGAAAGCAAAAGGGCTATTACTTTGGAAAACCTACGGATAATCATTCTGTAATTGAAAAATTTCAAGATTATTTGAAGAACAAAAAAAACAGCACTCAGGATTGGCTACGCAAAATTTATTCCGCAATAAATATAGAACAAATTATTATAAAACTAAAAGAGCTGTATTTATAGTATGAATGATAAAATCAAAATAATAACCGACAATGGCGAGCTAGTTGAAGCCCAAGTTCCAATAATTATTTCCGCAAGTAGAAGTACAGACATCCCTGCATTTTACGCAAAGTGGTTTATTAATCGGTTAAAAAAAGGATATGTGGTTTGGTATAATCCGTTTAATCAACAACCTATATATGTATCTTTCAATAACTGTAAAGCTGTTGTTTTTTGGACTAAAAATCCTAAGCTTCTAATACCTTACCTAAAAGAGTTGGATATCAGAGGTATCAATTATTATTTTCAATACACTTTAAACGACTACGAAAAAGAGGAATTTGAGCCAAATATTCCAACACTAACCAAGCGAATAGAAACATTTAAAAATCTTTCTACCTTGATAGGTAAAGAAAAGATTATTTGGCGTTTTGACCCTCTTATCTTAACTAATGAAATTACTCCGAGAGAACTTCTAACTCGGATTTGGCATATTGGAAATGAATTAAAGGGATATACAGATAAGCTTGTTTTCAGCTTTGTAGATGTCAAAGCATACCGTAAGGTTCAAAATAATCTGATTAAAGAGACTCTGTCTTTCACTAAGGAAAACTTAGATGTAGCAGAACCGAGCCAAGAACAGATAACAGAAATTGTTGAAGGACTTGTAAAGATACGTGAAGCATGGAAAAAGGACAGTTGGAATATTTCAATGGCAACCTGTGCAGAAGAAGTTGATTTGAATAAATATAACATTGAACATAACCGCTGTATAGATGGAGAACTGATGAAACAAATATTCTCGCAGGATAAAGATTTAGTTTATTATCTAAATTACGGCAAATTGCCTGAAAAGACTTTATTTGGAGAAGAACCAAACATACCTCTTAAACAAGTTAATTTGAAAGATAAAGGACAAAGGAAAATTTGTGGTTGTATGGTAAGCAAAGATATTGGGATGTACAACACATGTTCCCATAATTGTGTCTATTGTTATGCAAATACTTCAAGAAAAGCAGTCAAAGCCAATCAGAATCTTCATAATGACGAAAGTGATAGCCTAATCCCAAGATAAAAAACTAAAACACCCAACTTTACATTCTTGGGTGTAAAATCGGGTGCTTGTTTTGTAACTTGCCAATAATCAGCCTTATTTGCGGAGAGAGAGGGATTCGAACCCCCGGAACCTCTCAGTTCAACGGTTTTCAAGACCGCCGCGATCGACCACTCTGCCATCTCTCCTGATTACTTTTCCCGAAAAGCGATGCAAAGGTATGATCTTTTTTTGTTTTTTCAAACATTTTGGCGGCTTTTTTGTAAATACAAATATTTTTTATTCCAGGCTTCTCAAAACGCAGTGAATTGTTGTACCTTTGCGTAAACTGTAAAATCAAATATTCAAACAACATGATGAAAAAAATCTTATTAATGACATGTGCTTTGTGGCTTTCGATAAGTGCATATTCACAGGAGAAAAGCAATATTGTGGTTTTGAACAAAGCAGATTTTCTTGCCAAGGTTTCCAATTACGAAAAGGATTCTGAAAAATGGGTCTACAAAGGAACTAAACCATGTATTGTTGATTTTTATGCCGATTGGTGTGCCCCATGCAGAAAATTGGCCCCGATTCTTGCTGAAATCGCAACGAAGTATAAAAACCAGGTTATTGTGTACAAGATTGATACGGATAAAGAAAGAGAATTAGCCCAGGCATTTGGAATTTCCAGTATACCGACCCTTTTCTTTATCCCGGTAGACGGAACTCCTCAGGTAGTAAGAGGCGTATTAAGCAAAGAAGATCTTGAAAAAATAATAACTCAGGTGTTGATAAAATAAATGAAATATAACTTACATTAGAACTCGAATATCTGATAACCGGATCAGATTTTTTGTTAATTTAAATCCACGGGAGAAAAGATATGAAGAGTATGAATTATCAGGCTTTTACGCTATTGAATTATGAACAAATCCCGGGAATCTCATGTCTGAATGAAGAGGATCGGGAGGCGATCCGCATTATAGGGCATGTCTTGCCTTTCAAGACTAATAATTATGTCACGGAACAATTGATTAACTGGAATGATATTCCTAACGATCCTATTTTTACGCTTAATTTTCCAAGGAAAGAGATGCTTCCTAAAAAGATGTACAATAAGTCGTTGAATTTATTGAGTGAAAATTTGGACAGGAATATTTTAAGACAGGAGATTAATAAGATACGTATGGCGTTGAACCCGAATCCTGCCGGGCAAGAACATAATGTGCCGGTGATGGATGATATACGGTTGCATGGAGTCCAGCATAAGTATCGGGAAACGGTTCTGTTTTTCCCGAGTCAGGGGCAAACCTGCCATGCTTATTGTACATTCTGTTTTCGTTGGCCGCAGTTTTCGGGAATGAATGACCTTAAGTTTTCGATGAAAGAAGCTGACCTGTTTTTCAAATACCTGAAACAAAAACACCGGGTGACCGACGTCCTTTTTACCGGAGGCGATCCTTTAACTATGACTACCAATGCTTTGGCGAATTATATCGAACCGCTTCTTGGGAAAGAATTCGAACATATCCATACGATAAGATTGGGAACCAAATCGTTGACTTATTGGCCTTACAGATTCCTGAATGATAAAGATTCAGATGAATTGATGGCTCTGTTTGAAAAAATTGTAAAAAGTGGTAAAAACCTGACCATTCAAGCTCATTTCAATCATCCGGTGGAGTTAAGTACCGATGTAGTCAGGCAGGCCATTTCCAGGATACGGAACACCGGAGCCCAGATCCGGACACAATCGCCTGTACTACGGAAAATAAATGATCATCCGGATCTCTGGTCGGAAATGTGGCGAAAACAGGTCGATTTAGGTTGTATACCATATTATATGTTTATTGCCCGGGATACGGGAGCAAAGCAGTTTTTTGAACTCCCTTTAGAAAAATGCTGGAAAATATTCAAAAAAGCCTATTCTCAGGTCAGCGGGACTTGTCGTACGGTACGTGGACCCAGCATGAGTTGCAGTCCCGGTAAAATTCAGGTACTGGGAGTCGCGGATGTAAAAGGAGAAAAAGTATTTGTCCTCCGGTTTTTGCAGGGACACAATTCCAATTGGGTAGATGTGCCGTTTTTTGCACAATACGATCCGGAAGTAACCTGGTTTGATCAGTTAAAACCTGCATTTGGAGAAAAAAAGTTCTTCTTTGAATGTGACGATCAGGGGTATAAATATTTAAATACAAATAAAAATAATATTTTGTTGGAATAAAATTTGAAATCCCTGAATCTTTACCTAATTTTGTGGCGTTTTTTGAAAAATTTAACACGTTTAATTTGACATGGAGTGGTTTGATGATTTAATTTGGGGTAGCGGAGTTGCCCACTCGGTATTGTTGTTTGCCTTTGTGATCGCATGTGGCATCCTTTTGGGTAAAATAAAAATCTTTGGAATTTCCCTCGGAATAACATTTGTTTTGTTTGTTGGTATATTGGCAGGACATTTAGGATTGAAAGTCGATCATGAAGTTCTTCATTTCATGAAAGAATTCGGATTGATATTGTTTGTCTATTCTGTTGGGTTACAGGTTGGCCCCGGTTTTTTCTCTTCTTTCAAAAAAGGAGGCATACAACTTAATATGTTGGCCGCCGGAATTGTTTTCCTGGGCCTTATTGTCACTATTATCATTCATTTTGCCACCGGACTTCCGATGCAGACCATGGTTGGCATCCTTTCCGGAGCCGTTACAAATACTCCCGGTTTGGGAGCCGCACAACAAGCTTATTATGATGTGAACGATGGCGTAGGGGATCCTACTATTGCGATGGGATATGCAGTTGCTTATCCTCTTGGGGTTGTCGGAATTATCATGTCCCTCATATTACTGCGGTATTTTTTCAAAGTTAATTTTGATAAGGAAAATGAAGCCTTGCAACAGGCCAGTGGACAAAAGAAACAGTCTATTTCATTGAATTCACTGGAAGTAAAAAATCCTGCCGTATTTGGTAAAACAGTGAGAGAATTATCTGCTTTGGCAGGTTTTGGATTTGTCATTTCAAGGGTTTTACGCAAAGAAAATGACAAAGTGGAAATTGCTTCATCTCAAACCGTATTGAATGAAGGTGACCGGATTTACGTGGCTGCAACTCCGGAAAATAGTGAGAAAATAGCCACATTTATCGGTGCATGGTCGGACATGGATAAATCGGCCTGGGAAATCCTTGATAAACAACTGGTTTCCCGTCGTATTCTGATAACAAAATCTAACGTTAATGGCAAATCGCTGGGTCAATTGAATGTACGTTCAAATTTTGGAGTGAACATTACGCGGGTGAACCGTTCCGGTGTTGATTTGATCGCAGAACCCGGACTCAAACTTCAGATAGGTGACCGTGTGACTGTTGTCGGTGATGAAGGCGCGATCAAATCCGTAGAAGCTGTATTGGGTAATCAACTCAAACGTCTGAATGAACCGAATTTGATCCCTATATTTATTGGTGTTGCGTTGGGAGTCTTGCTCGGAAGTACTCCGTTTGCTTTCCCGGGGATTCCTCAGCCTGTGAAATTAGGCCTTGCCGGTGGACCACTTATCGTAGCGATTCTTATCAGTGTCTTTGGTCCGAAATATAAATTGGTGACTTATACAACTATGAGCGCGAATCTGATGTTGAGGGAAATCGGAATCTGTTTCTTCCTTGCCTGTGTCGGATTAGGCGCCGGAGAAGGATTTATAGATACGATCGTGAATAAAGGCGGAATCAATTGGATCGGATTTGGAGTGATCATCACTGTTGTGCCCTTGCTTGTTATCGGTATAATCGGAAGAGGAGTGTTTAAACTGAATTACTTTACTCTGATGGGGCTCCTTTCCGGAAGTATGACCGACCCCCCTGCGCTGGCATATTCTAATGCAACGGCCGGAAATGATGCTCCTGCAGTCAGTTACGCTTCGGTTTATCCGTTTACGATGTTTTTACGGGTGCTTTCGGCGCAGTTGTTGATTTTGTTGTTTTTGTAAGGAGGGTTTTAACACGGAATTATAGGGAGTTACACGGAGTTATAGGGAGTTACACGGAGTTACACGGAGTTACACGGAGTTATAGGGAGTAATACGGAGTAATAGGGAGCAAATTAACATGGGTTCGATGTCGGAAAAAACATGAAAATTGCCCATTCATTGCCCGGAGGGCATCCATATCAATAGAAAATATGTATTTCCCGATCTTTATTCTCCGTAAGAGATTCACAACCTATGTGGTGGAGTTTACAAATTATGATTCCCTGTAACTCCTTTTAACTTCCCCTTAACTTCCCTTAACTCCTTCTAACTCCTCTTAACTCCTCTTGACTCCCCTTAACTCCTCTTAACTCCTTCTAACTTCCTCCCTGTCCAAACTTCCTCTCAGGTGAACTTGAAAATATAACTGTACCTCAACCTCGTCTCCCACAACTCTTTGGTTTTGAAATCAAATTCTCTCATGAAGTACCATTCTGCCTGTTTAACCCACGAGCAGAAGTCCTTATTCGGTTTATATTGGGGGATGAAATCAAGTAATGAATCAAGTTCAAAGCTTCCGGCTATTATACCGGCGCCGTTCAGGTAAGCGTCATAAGCATTACATTCCTGCTCGATGTGAGTAGGTACCATCATGACCGGTTTGCCGAGGAACATTGCTTCACAGACCGATTCAAAACCGGCCGTCGTTGCATAAGCCTTGCTTCCGGCCATATATTTCAGAAATAATTTATCGTTAAGTTTATGAAAAAACAGACGCTCATTCATGGTTGTTGTTTCCTCCGCATCCTTTTTGTCCCAGAAAAAGTGCATTAATATTTCCGGAAATTTTTCGTGAAAACGGACGATTTGCCTGGCGTAAGTCTCATTCAGCATGTATCCGTGGATATGATCGCCGTTTTCAGGCTGGATTTCCATCACTTCCTTGCGCAATAAAGGAGGCACCACGGAAATATTCAACTTAGGGAAATGTTCCATTCGGTGCATCGACAATGCCAGTAATTTAGAAGCGTTGATACAGGTTATCTTTGTGAAAAATTTCAGTCCTTCTATTTCGACTTTATTTCCATGAGGAAACTTAAAATCCGGATGCAGGAAAACATATTGATGCGCCACACAGATGTACGGAATTTTCGGGGGGTGGAGGGCATAGGTCAACCCGACCAGTAATTCGTAAAAATTAATTACGACGTCCGCTTTTTTTACTTTAATCTGTTTCCGGATAAAATTAATACTCCGGATATATACCGCTACCTTGGACAAGTTATAGAGAACACTTTTCCAGATATTGATCCTTTTATCTTTAGCTGCCGGAAGAAAATTGGGACTGTAAAACCGCTCGATAGGAGCATGAATGTTTTTTGAGAAAAAATCGGGAAGCTCACGGTAATTACTTTTACCTACCAGGACACCGACCACCTCATGACCATTTCGGACCAGCATGTCCTGCATGGCGATAGCTTGTGTGAAGTGTCCGCGACCTTCCCCCTGAACCACAAAAAGAAATTTCATTCTGTTACTTTTTGCTGTTTGAATATGACAAAGTTAGTGTTTTCTATTGAGAATAACAAGAAAAATTACGTATGACTTATAAATGTTGTCGGACAGCGGAAACAAATGACTCTATATCTCCCGGTGTTGTGTCCCAGGAACAAACCAGGCGTATTTCGTTTCCGGCCTCATTCCAGAAATAAAAGAAGTATGATTTAAGTAACTCTTTTATGGTTTTTGCCGGCATTGTCAGGAATAAAGCATTGGATTGCACTTTCCGGGTCATTTGAATACCGGGTAAACTTTCGAGTTGAATGGCGAGTTCCCGTGCCATATCATTGGACTGACGAGCGTTCTCCAACCAGAGATCACGTTCGAAATAGGCGGTGTATTGAGCGGACAGGTATCTCATTTTGGAATACAACTGAGCGGACTGTTTCCTGATAAATTTCAGGTTTTCAGCAAGTTCAGGTCGAAAAGCGATGACTGCCTCACCCATCATCATGCCGTTTTTAGTGCCTCCGAGACTCAGGATGTCGACGCCACAATCGCGTGTTAATTCGCGTAATCCCGTATTCAAGTAGGCAGCTGCGTTTGCCAGACGGGAACCATCCATGTGCACATACATATCATTCTCATGTGCAAATTCGCAAATAGATTTGATCTCCGCGGCAGTGTATACGGCGCCCAGTTCTGTTACCTGAGAGATATATATCACTTTGGGTTGCGAGTGGTGCTGATCGCCGATTCCGTGTAAATGTTTGGAAATCAGTTCGGGAGTCAGTTTTCCATCGGGAGTGTAAACCTCTTTTACCATACAGGATGTAAATTTCGAGGGGGCGCCACATTCATCGACATTGATATGTCCGGTTTCTGCGGTGATAATACTGTGGAAGGGCTTTGTACAGGCTTGTAACGCAACCATGTTAGCCCCGGTTCCATTGAAAACATAGTATGGAACGACGTCTTTCCCGAATATTTCAGTGAAATGAGCATCTGCATTGCAGGTATATTCATCCGCACCATAGCCTATTGCATGGCCGGTGTTGGCTCTGTGAATAGCATCCATGATCGAAGGATGGACGCCGGAATTATTATCACTTGCGAAACTTTTCATAATCAGTTGATTTTAAGAAAAGACAAAGTTAAGAATTGTTTTGCAGATTTTCCTATATGATCCGTGAAAAACGCTAACTTGTTTTCTTATAATTCATGATAGCCCAGGTATTGAAAAACAATGCAAATCCGATGATTGCCCCTAACTGCGGCAGGATGTCCATTAACCGGCTCCCTTTCATGAAAATCAACCGGATTACCTCTACAAAATACCGTATGGGATTGAAAATCGTGATTGTTTGCGCCCATTCGGGCATACTGCTGACAGGAGTGAATAATCCACTGAGCAACAGAAAGATAATCATGAAGAAAACAGCTACAAACATGGCTTGTTGCTGGGTGTTGGAATAAGTTGAAATAACCAGTCCCGCACCCAGAAAAGCGGACAGATAGAACAAGGCGAACAGGTAGATCAACAGGATATTTCCAACGGGAAAAATTCCGTAAACCAATCGGGCAATAAATAGTCCGATGGTCAGTAGCACCAGCCCGATAATGATGAACGGGATCAATTTCGCCAGTATAAAAGTGAATTTGGAGACCGGAGTGACATTGATCTGCTCAATGGTTCCTATTTCTTTTTCTTTTACAATATTCATGGACGACAGTACCAGTCCGATCAATGTGAGGAGCATCACCAGAATACCCGGAACCATAAAATTCCGGTAATTCATCTCTGTGTTGTACTTGAAATAGGGCATTACATTGATCAGGTTCACCAGATCGAGTTGTATCCCTTGCTGCAGGATAACATCGCGGTTAAAATCGGCTATGATTTGTCCCAGATAAGATGCTCCCAGTCCTGCTTTTTGACCGTTGACCGCATTGACGGAAAGCATTACATCCGTTTGTTGTTGCCGGACAAAATTATCTTCAAAATGACCCGGTATCTCCAAAAGTAAATCGGCTTCGTCTGTTTCAATAGCTTTTAACGCTTGTTCGTAAGAGGTAAAATACCCGGTCAATTTGAAATACCCGGAAGAAACGACTTTCTCTATTAACCGGCGGGAATAAGTTCCACGGTCATTATTGACCACGCCAAGAGAAATATTGTGTTGTTCAAATGTAGCAGCCCAGGGAAGGATCAACAATTGAATTACCGGCAGTGCAATGATCATTTTGAAAATGGTCTTATCTCTTCTGATTTGTAGAAATTCCTTTTGAAGGAGGTATTTTAATTGTTTCATATGTACGTAATTTGTTTTTTAAAGGTCATATGGAACTCACCTGGTTCATGCTCTTTGGTGCAGGTTTTGCATGTTCGTTTCATAACCGGTTCTTAAATTGTTTAATACTTACGACCAGTAAAAAGAATGTCATTCCGAGCAGGATGGAAAGTTCCTGCCAGATAGAGAAAAATCCCAAACCTTTGATCATCACGTCTTTGATAGCTGTGATAAACCATTTGGCCGGGATGATATTGGAAATGAGTTGCAATAGAACAGGCATGTTTTCGACCGGAAAGATCAGCCCTGAAAGTAAAATGGTAGGCAGCATAAGGCCTGCTCCGGACATCAGCATTGCTGCTTGTTGTGTTTTCGTTACGGAAGAAATTAACATTCCAAGGGATAAGGCGGATAAAATGAATAGCGTGCTCAGGAAAAGTATCAGGAAAATATTTCCCGCAATAGGCACATGAAGTATGTTGTTGGATATCAGTAAGATCAGAACTACGTCCAAAAATGCGATCAACAGATAGGGAATTGCTTTGGAAAGGACTATAAATACCGGTTTGACGGGCGATACCAGTAAAATTTCCATCGTGCCCTGTTCTTTTTCCCGGACAATTGAAATGGAGGTGACCATTGCACAGATCAACATCAGTACCAATCCCATGATCCCGGGAACGAAATTGTAAGCGCTCACTAATTGAGGATTGTAGAGCATTTTTACTTCAGTCCGGATTGTATATGGAATTTTGTCCTCTTTCATCAGGCTTTGCTGATGTCGCATCAGTATCTGTTGAACATATGAAGTCACGATAGATGCTTCATTCGGATCGGATGCATCCGCCGATAACTGGATATTTCCGGTTCCGGTACGGTATAGATCGTCACTAAAATCTTCAGGGATAATTACCGCCAGTTTTATTTCTCCTTTGCGGAAACTTTTTTCTATTTCATTGAAATTATCCGGATTTTTTTGCAGGTCAAAATACCGGCTTCCGCTCATCCGTTCGATAATTTGCCGGGAGGAAGCGCTTTTTGATTCATCCAGAACGGCAAACGGCGTGTTCATGATTTCCGTCCGGATAGCGAATCCAAACAGGATCAACAGGATGACAGGCATTGCCAGAAGCATCATCATCGTCCGTATATCCCGGAAAATATGCAAAAATTCTTTCTTTATAAAACTGCTGAACCGTTTCATGAGTTTTTCGCTTTTCTTGCCAGTGATTGAAATACCTCGTCCATGCTTGATGCCATGAACGTGTTTTTTAGTTTTTCCGGACTATCCAGCGCGTCGATCTTTCCGTCGACCATGATGGAAACACGGTTGCAATATTCTGCTTCATCCATATAATGTGTAGTCACAAACACTGTAATCCCTTTTTCTGCAGCATGATAAATCATTTCCCAGAATTTCCGGCGTGCAATAGGGTCTACACCTCCTGTCGGTTCGTCCAGAAAGACAATTTCCGGCGTATGGAAAATGGAGACGGCAAATGAAACTTTCTGTTTGATCCCTGACGGCAATGATTTAACCCGTGTGTTGCGGTCGTTGGTTAATTCCAGTTCCCTCAACGATTCGTCCGTTTTGGAAGCAATTGCCTTTGAATTCATCCCGTAGATGCCTCCGAACAGACGCATATTTTCGGCAACGCTAAGATCTTCATACAGAGAGAATTTCTGGCTCATATAACCAATGTTGCGTTTGATATTGTCCGATTGTTTATAAATATCAAAACCGGCTACCGTCCCTTTGCCTGAAGTAGGGGAGAGCAGGCCGCAAAGCATCCTCATTGCCGTGGTTTTCCCGGCTCCGTTAGCTCCGAGAAAACCAAATATTTCTCCTTTTGCAACTTCAAAAGAAATACGATCGACAGCTGTGAAATCGCCGAATTGTTTGGTGAGATTTTCTGTCGTTATGGCTGAGTTCATGACATTTCCATTAATTGAATAAAACAATCCTCTACTGTGGGTGAAATTTCTTCTGCTTCGATTACCGGAACATCATTTTTGAAAGTTACATGCAAATATTCTCCGAAAATGTAGGCCGAACTTACCTGCGGATCATTGCGGAGTTGTTTCAGCAGTTGATAGTTATTTTCCGAACGTACGGCAAATAATTTCTGCGGGTATTTACCGGTGATCTCGTCCGGTGTTGCGATTGATAGGATTTTTCCCGATTGGATCAGGGCTATCCTGTCGCATAAAGTCGCTTCGTCCATGTAGGGGGTGGAAACCAGGATCGTGATGTTTTCCTTTTTCAAACGTTTGAGCATTTCCCAGAATTCTTTTCGGGAAACAGGATCTACGCCGGTAGTCGGTTCATCGAGAAACAAAACCTGTGGCCTGTGTATCAAAGCACAACACAATGCCAGTTTTTGCTTCATTCCTCCGGAAAGCTTTCCTGCCCTCCGGTTTTTGAACGGTTCTATCTGCACGTAAATATCCCGGATCAGGTCGTAGTTTTCTTCCATTGATGTATGAAAGACATTCGCGAAAAAATCCAGGTTCTCCTGTACGGATAGATCCTGGTACAGAGAGAATTTTCCGGGCATATATCCTACTATGTTCCTGATTTCCCGGTATTGCTTTACGACGTCAAGTCCTGCTACCGAGGCCTGTCCTCCATCCGCAAGCAATAAAGTGGTTAAAATGCGGAATAGAGACGTTTTCCCGGCGCCGTCAGGCCCTATCAATCCGAACAATTCGCCTTGATTGATATCGAAAGAGATACTGTTCAGGGCGGGAGTATCGTCGTATTTTTTAGAGATGTTATTGATTGAAATTGACGTCGCCATACATTCCGATTTTAATCCATCCATCCGTGTTTTCAACTGCAATTTTCAGGGCATAGACCAGATTTTGCCTCTCATCCTTCGTCTGAATCGTTTTTGGAGTAAATTCAGCTTTGTCTGAGATCCATGCGATTTTTCCCGTATAAGATTTACTTTCGTTGCCGTAATTGACAAAAACAGTGACTTCCTGTCCTGATTTTACATTTTTTAGTTGTTCGGAGACAATATAAGCCCTTAAAAAAAGATTTTTTGTATCAGCGATCTTATACAATGGTTTACCCGTTATCATTACTTCTTTATTTTCGACATATTTGTTCAGAACAGTACCCTCTACCGGATTGATAATCTTGCATTTATCCAATTGATCCTGGATTTGGGCAATCTGAATTTCATAGGACATACTTTCTTCATTCAGGCTATTCACTGAAGTCGACAAGGAATTGATTTGGGCGTCCAGAGTCCCTTTTAATACCTGAAGCTGGGAATTTGCATCATCCACTTGCTTTTGCGTGGCGGCATCGGACTTGAACATCCTTTCTACCCGCGCTTTTTCCAATTCGGCCTTTTGTATTTGTTCCTTAGTCGCGGAAATTTGCACCGCAATATTCGGCCTTTTAGCGCTTATCGCTTTTTGAGTAGTTTGCAGTTGTAACTTTTTTAAGTACAATTGTGTGCTGTCCATGTATCCTAGATATTGTCCTTGTGACAATAAGTCTCCTTCGGTAACATCAAATTGTTCCAGTTTTCCGAAAGCTTCCGAAGAAATGATTACTTCAGTCGCTTCAAATGTTCCTGAAGCATCATGTTCAGACTTTCCGCGACCACAAGACATGAATATCAGCAGAGCGGACATGAATGTCAAGATTGTTTTATGATTGATCGTTCTCATGGCGATAATAATTTAAAGTACTTAATAGTTCAGTGGTGCATTGTGTTTAATTAATGCCGGATATTGTTTTTCAATGTTCAATAGTTCCCTGTACGGTGCGGTAGTTGTAGCTGTTCATTAAATATTGTATCTCATGCAGGATTTTAGCCTGTCTGGATTGGCTTTCGGCATGAATATCCCGGATCAGGTCGTTGACGGTATAAACGCCGTTTTCATATTTACTTTCCGATGCAATCTTTACGCGGTTACGTAGTGTAATGATTTCGTCGTCTTTTTCCATCAGTTCTTTTGCTTTCAAAACCTCGTTGTATATCTGAGTTAATTGCAGATTGGTGTTGAAAATAAAAATCTCTTCCCGGGTATTGACAAGGTTTTTATCAATGTTTATCAATTTTTTTTCATTGTTTCCGGTATAAAGATTTCCAAAATTCCAGGTCAGACGGATACCTCCGGTTGCAAAAAAAATAAAATTATCGGATAACATGTTCAAGCCCGGTTTCCCATATCCTCCCTGGGCAAAAAGAGAAAATTTAGGCCTGTTTTGGGCTGTGATCAGGCTTTCCTGAACCTCAAACAGTTTGCGTTGTTTCCCGAACAGATTGATTTCGGGGCGAAGCATTGCAGAAAACGGATTGATCAGTATTTCCGGCGGTTTTACCAATGTTGTCTGACCGGAGAGTTTTTCATTGATCAAAGCGGAGAGCATTTCCATACAGGCTTTTCGCAGGGATCTTATTTCGACCCTTTTTTGCTCGTTATTCAACAGTTCCACATGGATAGCATCGACATCGGACGAAGTTGCAGTCCCGTTTTGAAGCATTGCATTTGTCACATCATAACTGTTTTTCAGGTCTTTATCCGGAATGTCCAATTGTATTAACTGTTCATCCAGCGTCAATATTCCGAAAAATAGTTGATTGACTTGCGTGCGGATCTTGTAAAGATCGACTTCTATACTTTGTTTATCGACTTCATTACTTGCTTTGGTGATTTTTTTCCTGGAACTTGTACTTCCTCCATCCCAGATTGTTTGTGTCAGGTCGATCGTAGCTTTGTATTGATCCTTATCCGGAGCCGGAATGTCGACACCCGGAATATTGACCGGGACGGTTACCACATCCGATTGATAGGCGGCTTGCCCGTTTAATATCAATTGAGGCAAATAAGCTTTCGATAAATTGGAAAGCTTGTATTCTTTCATTTGTTCAATCAATCCGAATTGCTTGATTTGCGGATAGTTTTCCCTTGCCTTTAGCTGACAACCGTCAATTGTCAGAAAGTTCTGAGCATATATGTTCCCGGTAAAAAGAAAAAATACAAAGCAAATAATTCCGAGCATCGATTTGATCCAGACAGGAATCAGTTTCCGGCGTTCTTCAATAAATTCCTCAAAAGCCTGTTCATCTTTTCCGGTCAATGTTTTTATCATCGGTTTTGCCGCGAATGGAAATATCGACATGGAAATCATATTTATTACAATATGGAACGGGTCTATATTATCCAATCCTGCATTTTTCATGAATTCTTTTGCTTGTTTGAGCGCTGCCATTTCCTGTATCCGGATATCTGAAAATCCGATTTGTTTTTTGAATTTTTCCGGATTGGCCTGTATTTCACTTAAGACAAACAGGGGAATATTCGGATTTTCTTTCAACAAATCAATGTATATATTCACAATTGTATCTATTTTTTCCGGTATAGAGCTTGAAGATTCATTCAGAACGATCTGAAGCCGTGTGAATACCCGCCCCAAACTTTCTTTCATCACAATCTCAAATAATTTTTCCTTGCTACGGTAATAATAGTTTAATAGAGCCGGATTAATCCCTGCTTCATTGGCAATATCCCGTGTTCTGGTACCTGCAAAACCTTTTTGTTGAAAGATCTTGAATGCAGCAGCCCGGATTTTTTCTTCAGTACATGCCTGTTTCATATTATGAGAATTAAAAATATTGCAAATATAAATTGAAAATTGTATTTAAACAAATAATTTAAACAAATATTTAAATTTTTTCCTTAAATCCGAAAGCAAAATTGTATCTCTGTATTTTCTCTGTGTAACTCTGTGTAATTCTGTGGTTCTCCGTGTAACTCTGTGTAATTTGTAACACGGAGAACCACAGAGAACCACAGAGTTACACGGAGTTATAATTTTGCTTGCGGATTTCAGGTATTTTGATAAAATGTGATTTTTAATTTCTTTCTGCCTTTTTCTTGTTTGTTAATTAAAATTTTAGCACTAACTTTGCTCCCCGAAAAAAAACTATTTATATAGAACTTGTTGAAGATTAATAAATTAAATTATATATTCGAATGAACATTACATTAAACAACGTTGATCCGGTGAATGCTGTCCTGAAAATGGAAGTCGTAAAAGCCGATTATGCAGAAGAAGTAGAAAAAAGTTTGAAAAATTTACGCCAAAGAGCTACTATTCCCGGTTTTCGTGCAGGTAAAGTTCCGATGAGTGTAGCACAAAAAATGTATGGCAAATCGGTGTTGATTGAAGAAATAAACAAGATCGTATCCAAAAATCTTTACGATTATATCCGCGAAAATAATTTGAATGTTTTGGGAGAACCGTTAAATAAAGCTGAAAAGGATATTGATTTTGATAATCAGGAAGATTTTGAGTTTGAGTTTGATTTAGGATTAGCTCCCGACATCAAAGTGAAGATAACTAAAAGGGATAAGTTACCGTATTACACCATCAAAGTAGAAGATGATTTGGTTGATAAGCAAATTGATAGCTACAAAGCAAGTCATGGAAGTTATACGGAAGTAAAAAAAGTAGAAGGTAAAGACATGGTCAAAGGTTTGTTCGTTGAGTTGGATGAAAACGGGCAGGCAAAAGAAAACGGAATTAACATAGAGAACGCCGTGATGATGCCTTCTTATATGAAAGAAGAAACTGAAAAGAAGAAATTCATAGGCGCCAAGAAAAATTCGGTTATAACATTCAATCCGTTTAAGGCTTACGAAGGTTCGGAAGTGGAACTTTCATCCCTTATGGAGATCAAAAAAGAAGAGGTAAAAGACCATGCCGGTGATTTTACTTTTGGAATTGAAGAAATTACCCGTTATAAAGAAGCCGGGTTAAATCAGGAATTGTTTGACAAAGTATTTGAAGCCGGAACTGTCAAAACGGAAGAAGAATTCAGACAAAAAGTCAGAGAAACGGTAGCCGCTCAATATACACCTGACAGCGATTATAAATTTCTTATCGATGCCCGTAAACTATTAATAAAGAAAGCAGGAAAGGTTGAATTTCCGGATGCTTTCCTCAAACGCTGGCTGGTTGCATCCAATGAGGAACGTACACCCGAGTCGGTAGAACTCGATTATCCGAAAATTATTGAAGACCTTGAGTTTCATTTGATTAAAGAAGAATTAATCAAAGAAAACGATCTTAAAGTAGGCGACAGAGACTTGATGGAATATGCCAGAAAATCTGTAAGAGCGCAATTTGCCCGGTATGGAATCCCTAATGTTCCGGACGATATTCTGGAAAACTATTCCAGAGATATGATTAAAAAGGAAGAAACGGTACGAAATTTGATTGATAAGATAATAGAAGATAAATTCGCTGGATGGCTTAAAGAGTCTATCGCTCTGGAACCCAAAGAGCTTGCCGTAGATGAGTTCGAGAAATTATTTGAAGAAAAGTTATAAGTTATAAGTTATAAGTTGTACGTTTTACGTTATACGTTTTACGTTTGGGGGCGTGCGCAAGCCGAACGTATAACGTATAACGTATAACGTACAACGTATAACGTAAAAGCGTAAAAATATGAGTGATTTTAGAAAATTTGCGACCAAACATTTGGGAATGAATGGTTTGGCATTTGATCAATACGTAAAGGATTTTGATACCCGGTCTCAAAGGGAGTATTTGAACCCATACATTCTGGAGGAACGTCAATTGAATGTAACTCAGTTGGATGTGTTTTCCCGTTTGATGATGGACCGTATCATTTTCCTGGGAACAGCGATTGATGATTATACTGCGAATACGATTCAGGCGCAGTTGTTGTATCTCGATACGGCAGATCCGGGGAAAGATATTTCTATCTACATTAATTCTCCCGGTGGTTCTGTATATGCAGGATACGGTATTTATGACACCGTGCAGTTTATTTCCAGTCAGGTGTCAACAATCTGTACCGGGATGGCTGCGTCCATGGCTGCCGTTTTGCTTGTAGCAGGAGAAAAAGGGAAACGGATGGCATTAAAGCACTCCCGTGTTATGATCCATCAACCTTTAGGTGGCGCTCAGGGACAAGCTTCAGACATTGAAATCACGGCTCGTGAGATACTGAAAATTAAAAAAGAAATTTACACTATCATTTCCGACCATTCCGGTCAGTCGTACGAGAAAGTATTGCAGGACGGGGATCGTGATTTCTGGATGAACTCCGAAGAAGCAAAGGAATACGGGATGGTAGATGAAATACTGGTGAAAAAATAATGGCTAAATCCCACCAAGAATATTGTAGTTTTTGCGGCAGATCCAAGAAAGAAACCCTCATGCTGATTGCCGGTATTGATGGAAATATTTGTGAGTCCTGTGCAGAACAAGCTTATATGATCGTTCAGGAGTCCATGAAACCATCGGCAAAAAAAAGACGATTTAACCTGGTTAAAGATGACTTGCCCAAGCCTCTGGAAATCAAAGAATTCCTGGATCAGTACGTCATTGGACAAGATGACGCAAAACGCTATCTTTCCGTTTCCGTCTATAATCATTATAAACGCCTGATGCAAAGTGTTACGTCCGATGATGTAGAGATTGAAAAATCCAATATCATTATGGTCGGATCGACCGGGACAGGAAAAACTTTATTGGCTAAAACCATTGCCCGGTTGTTGAAAGTCCCGTTCACTATCGTAGATGCTACTGTGCTGACGGAAGCCGGCTACGTGGGAGAAGATATTGAGAGTATCCTCACCCGTCTCCTCCAGGTTGCCGATTACGATGTGGACGCCGCTCAACGGGGAATCGTATTTATCGATGAAATAGACAAAATCGCACGGAAAAGCGATAACCC
>JAIRZF010000214.1 GCA_031267385.1 Dysgonamonadaceae bacterium
CCAAACGCCGCTCAATGATGGCGATGATGGCGGCTGCCGCTCCCGAAACGACATCCTCCCCTGCCGCTTCCGAATCGAAAAAAACAAGCGGCGGCGGACATCCGTCGTGGATACCAAAAATCGGCAAGAAACCGGAAAACGTAGAAAAGAAAGCGGAAGAAACCAAACCGGCTGAGATGCCTAAACCGGCTGAACAAGCCCAGGAGGAATATACCCCGGAACAAAAAGCCAGGGCAAGGGCTATCGTCGAAATTGAACGGACAATCAACAATATCACGACTTACAGAAATGCCCTGGCAGAAAGTCCCGAAGTGGAATTCAAATCCCTGACAAACGCACTTGCCGGAGGTTATATCGCCCCCTCTTCAGGAGGCGATGCGGTTGCTAACCCGGCAGCCGTACCTACGGGACGTAACTTGTATGCGATCAATGCCGAGTCTACCCCATCGGAAATTGCCTGGGAAAAAGGAGTGTCGTTGGTGAACGCCACATTGGAGCAATACCGGAAACAACATGAAGCCTGTCCCCGCAAAGTAAGTTATACGTTTTGGAGCAGTGAGTTTATTGAAACCGAAGGCGCTACCATCGCCCAGGTATTGTATATGCTTGGAGTGGAACCGGTTCGCGACAGTTACGGACGGGCTTCCGATTTGCGGTTAATCCCATCCAAAGACTTGGGACGTCCGCGCATCGATGTCGTCATACAAACTTCCGGGCAATTCCGCGACCTGGCGGCTTCACGTCTGGCTTTGATAAGCCGTGCGGTAGAAATGGCGGCTTCAGCCAAAGACAATGAATACGACAATTACGTGGCCGACAGCGCTGTTGAGACCGAGCGACAACTGGTGGAACAGGGCATTTCTCCCAAAGAGGCGCGCGAATTATCGACGCAACGTGTTTTCGGAGGTGTGAACGGCATGTACGGAACAGGCATTCAGGGAATGGTCAGCAGTGGCGACCGCTGGGAAAGTGAACAGGAAATCGCCGATACTTACATTCAGAATATCGGGGCTGTATATGGAAACGAGAACAATTGGGGAAACTATCAGGCAGGATTGCTTCGCGCCGTATTACACAATACCGATGTGGTGGTTCAACCGCGGCAAAGCAATACATGGGGAGCGTTAAGCCTCGACCATGTGTTTGAATTCATGGGCGGAATGAATCTGGCAGTCCGCACTGTGACGGGAAAAGATCCCGAAGCCTATTTTGCCGATTACCGCAACCGCAACAATGTAAAGATGCAGGAAATCAAAGAAGCAATCGGTGTTGAAGCGCGTTCCACGGTTTTCAATCCTGCTTACATCAAGGAAGTGATGAAAGGAAACGCTTCGAGTGCGTCGCAAATCACCGAAGTCGTAACCAACACTTACGGCTGGAATGTGATGAAACCCAACGCGATCGATAACGAAATGTGGGATAAAATCTACGAGGTGTATGTAAAAGACGAATACGGTTTGGGAACGGAGAGCTTTTTTCGCCGTGAAGATCCGTATGCATTGCAGGAAATAACCGCCGTAATGATGGAAACCGCCCGCAAAGGCATGTGGAAAGCCACCGGGCAACAATTGTCCGATATTGCCGCACTTCATACCGGACTGGTCAGGGAATTCGGCCCGAGCGGAAGCGGGTTTGCAGGAAACAACATGAAACTGCAAGACTTTATAGCCGGAAAAGTAGACCGGCAATCAGCTTCGGAATACAAAGACCGGATTCACCGGATGAAAACGGCAGCTGCCGGTATTGAAAATGCAGACAACGGCATGGTGCTGTCCAAAAAAGATCTGTCGCAACCGCAAAACGGCAACAAAAACAACCTGAATGGTATTCTCATCGTATCCATCGTATTAGTCACATTCGTCGTTTTATTAATAATCCTGCGAAAAAGAAGAAAGTAAAATGGAATACATCATCCTTATACTTATCCTCTTTATTTTCATCAATACGGTATTGAAGCTGAGTCATTGGAAATGGTGGCAAGGTGTGATATCCGGACTTGTATATGCCGGATTTATCCTCCTGGCCTATCCCTATGCCATAACTCAGTCAAAAACACAGTTAGCCGATTACCTGAACAATACGGCAATCATGCAGGACATGGCTGTTTTGGTGACATTCGAATCGGTTATTTACCTCACATTCTGTTTTTCCGCCATGCGGCAACTTTACGGCACAAAACCCAAATACCAGATGAAATTGCTTCACTGGTATCCGGGCTTGCTGGTGTTTCCCGCCCTGTTTTATGTATTGATAAACGCCGTTTTCGGTTTATCCGGAGTCGATTTCTCATTGATAGCATACGTACTTGCGGGCGGTATCTTCTTATTGCTCCCCTTGTTGAGCCTGGGAATAAAAAGATTGTTGCCCGAAAAAGAATTGCGTCTCGAAGTACAGTTTCTCGTCAGCCTCTTTGTCGCCATCACCGGATTGACATGCACCGTCAACGGAAACGTCATCTATACCGCCATGGAAGAGCCGTTAAACACGAACGCATTAATTGCCGCATTGGGGATCTTCCTGTTTTTCTTTGGAACCGGTTATGTATGGAACAGGATTAAATGGAAATTAAAAAGAAGTAACAAATAAACACAATCTATATGGAATTCATTTCAAAAGTCTTATTCTGGGTTGCTAACAGCCTGCTTATTCCCGACATTATTATTTTGCTGATCCTGTTGGGACGTTCATTGATGTTGTTAGGCAGTTTCTACAATCAATATATGACGAAGCGGAAGAACGATAATCTATTGTTGGATAAAATCAAAACGATCTCCTCCGGAACGATCGATGATTTGAGAAACAGTTTACCGGTGCACGACAACTCCTTATTTATAAAATACCTTCGGGATATTTTGAATACATCGCCAAGCGAAGCCTATTCCGATTTTATGCTATCCAACTTTGAAAACGAAGCGGATAAAGATGTTTCCCTGTCTAAAATGCTGACTAAAATGGGGCCGATACTCGGATTAGTCGGGACATTGATAGCTATGAGTCCCGCTTTGGTAGGATTGTCCACCGGTGATATAGGTGGAATGGCTTACAACATGCAGGTCGTTTTTGCGACAACCGTTGTCGGACTGGTCATCAGTTCCGTGGGAATTATTACGCTACAATTCAAGCAACGCTGGTATGCCAGGGATGTAAATAACCTGGATTACATTTCACGAGTTCTTGTTGGAAATAAATTATAGCCATGGGTAGAAATAGAAGAAAAAGCATCTTTTCCAAAGATGAAGACAGCGACCCGCTGAGCGTCATCGTCAATCTGTTCGATGTGGCAATGGTATTTGCCGTTGCTTTGATGGTCGCGATGGTCATGCATCTGAACATGACCGAAATCTTTACACAGGAGGATTATACTATCGTGAAAAACCCGGGCAAAGACGATATGGAAATCATTACCAAAGAAGGGAACAGGATCAATAAATACACTCCTTCGGAAGACCAGTCTCAAGAACAGAAAAAAGGCCGGCGCGTAGGCGTTGCATACGAACTGGAAAACGGAGAAATTATTTATGTCCCCGAATAGAGAAAAGCTTGGGGAGGTATCATCTTAAGGGACTCTCAGGACTTAATGGACTTTGGGAACAAGTCCCAAGAGTCCTAAAAGTCCCAAGAGTCCCAAGAATCCTAAGAATCCCTTAAGTCCTAAGAGCCCCTTCACCAGGATAGTATTGATCTACAAACTAAGCCCGAACACGAAGAACACATCCTGACTTTTCGGATTTGCCAGGACTTGTCCGAATACGGGCAATGAAAATCCATCTGTAATACGAATTTCTTTCCGGGCTTTGATGCCAACGCTAACAACGGTAAAGCCGTCCGCATACATTCCTTTCCACGGGGTGATGCCTATTTCAGCTTCCAGGCCGGTTGATTTTATTTTGAAAGGATAAGCCGCCGTAACATAAGAGGAATAAGCCCTTTTCCCATCGGCCTTATAGTAATCTTCACCGGCAAACAGGGTGTTCCACGAAAGAGCGAGAGGGAACTTTTCTACCGGCAGCGAGTAGCTCAGGGAACCTTCAAAGTGATGTTCCGTCTGACGGGCATCGTATGTGAAGTATTTGTAAGCGTCTTCGCCGGCCCACCAATAATCGGTGATCGCCACAGAAAATCCGGCGACTTCATAACCAATGGTAAAATCTACTTCTTTGGCAATTCCGGAAAACGGAACGCTTCCCCATGCAGACAGTGAAAATCCGGCGATACTCAATCCCATGGAAGCCTGGACGGAAGCGCTCGTCTGATATGCTCCACGCCATACGTAAGAGCTGACCAGGTCGGCTCCCAAATCGAAAGAAACCTGATCTTCTTTTTGCTCTTGTGTCTGCTCTTGTGCCTGTATGCTAAAAGCAACAAGGAGCAGACAAGTTATGATATACATCTTTTTCATCTTCTTGAAATTTAATTACTTAATGCTATTGAACTATTAAAAACGAGTTGTTTATCCGGGAAAAGCCTGCACTTCTCCCTGAACGGGAAAGGTTGTTTTTCCCTCCGATCCTTGTCTTTTTGTTAATCCCCTTAGCGGGGATTTTGTATGCGGGGATATAAATAGAAATAAATCATATCAAAAAGAAACCAATTACGCCACAAAGTTGAGCATAATATTTTATTTACGCAAGTAAACTGGCAATAAGTTTGTGTTTATTTTGTAATAGCATTAAAACGTTATTTGAGAACGCGTAGGAGGAGGAGAATAATTATTCGCCCCTACGCAACATAATTCATAATTCATAATTCATTAAAAGATTCCCGTAGAAGTTTTACGGAAGTCCGTAGAAGTCTTACGGACTTCCGTAAGAGTCTTACGGACTTCCGTAAAAGTCTTACGGACTTCCGTAAAAGTCTTACGGACTTCCGTAAACCGCAATAGAGGCCGTATAACAGGTATATGCCGAGTAGGGGGCTGTCTCAAAAGTCATTTGGCACGCAAATGACGCAGATTTTATAGATGACGGCAGATTCTCAATGATCTGACAATCTATGTTTTCATTAAAAAAACCTCCTTTTCCTTGCAAATCTAAAATATAATCTTCATCTTTGCGGTGTGTAACAAGCAAATAACGTAAGAACAACTATTTCATGCAGTTTTCACTCTCAAATAAAAATATTGGTCTTTCTTCCTCGGGAAGTTTAGTTAAATTTAACACTTTAAATTTGGTTAAATCGCCGTTTATGTTAGAGAGAGAGAGAGAGAGAGAGAGACTTACCTAGCCTCACGCGCGCGTCAATGTAAAATAAATTTCTTAATTTACAACAGCATAGCCTGTCTGGATTCTTTGAATTTAGGCGGGTTTTTTTGTGCGATATATTTACCATGTACTAATCGTATTATAATCACAGACATTCTAATTTTAACGCTTATGGCAACAATTTTACACAGGATCAAGGTTTGTCTCTACGATAATCCTTTGACAAAAGAAGACTTAACCGACTACGTCGCAAGAGTGAGTTCTGAACAGTGGTTTACCGGCTGTATGAGGTCGAATTACACGAGCGTGTGGGACAGAACCACACAAACTAAAGAGAATCAATATAGAAGTTAAACATATAATTGTTATGAAAATGAAAAACAAAGTTTTAATCTCAGTTCTTGCGATGATGCTGTGCAGCGCCGGCGCCTCTGCCGTCGATTATGCTATCAGTCTGGATAAATCATCAATCAATTTTGCTCCTGAAACTTACGGTTACGCTCTTGCACCATCGGCGATTACCGTTACAGTGACTAACACGGGAGAGGAAGCTACGGGCGCCCTGGCCATAGCCTTGAGCGGCGCCGGTTACGATTCGTTCACGCTATCGGGTACTTCGTTATCTACGATAGCTAAGGGTGCAACGGGTACTTTTACAGTTGCTCCGAAAACAGATCTGAACGCTGTATTACACGAGGCTACAGTGACCGTTACAGGTGATCACGGTATCAACGTATCATCCGGTGTGAAGTTTCAGGTGAATCAAAAGGCGATCGCCATCACCAACGCCACGATTGACCCAAAGACTTACGATGGGACAAACGACGCAGTGGCGGCAACAGTCACATTCTCAGGGGAGGTAAGCGGCAAAGAACTTACCGTCAGTACGGACTACACCATGGAGGCAGGTTTTTTGAATGCCGGTGGCCTCAGCGCCGGAACCGGGAAAATGGCATATGTCTTTATAAGGATAAAAGACACCGAAACGGCGAACAACTACTCCCTGTCCGTCCCGACGTATATATTGTACGGTCAGACCGTTGAGAAAAAGGACATCTCCATCGACGACATCACGAAGGCCTACGATAAGTCAGCCGATATTGCTTCTTCAACTACTGAATACACTTTCTCCGGGCTGATAACCGATGAAGAGCTTGTCTTTGGACCCGATTTTGACGTGACCGGCTCTTTTGGTGACGCCGATGCAGCTACTGACAAGACGGCCGCAGGAACCATAACGCTGAAGAATTCTTCTACTGCCCGAAACTACAATCTGACCAACGCGGCTTTTTCGTTGTCCAATCAGACTATCTCTAAAAAGGAGATCGCCGTCACTCCCAATCCGGGTCAAGGCAAAGTTGTTGGAGAAGGCGATCCGGAGTTGACTTACACCTACAAGCCGGCGCTGCTGACAGGTGATGATTTTACAGGAGCGCTCGCGTATTCAGGCTCTTCAGTTGGTGAATACGATATAACGATAGGCACTCTCGCGGTGACGGCTAATTACGAGTTAAAATTACCAACGGATGCAGTAAAGTTTGCCATCGTCGATGCGCTCAGTTTCTCACAGCCGTCGTTTACGCTGGGGCATGCAATAGTCGGCAGTCCTTACACTGCAACGGTTCCTTCGGTCACCGGCACGTCTCCTGTTTATTCGGCTAAAGGTCTGCCGTCGGGATTGGCGATCAACAAATCTACCGGCGAAATCTCCGGCGCTCCTTCTGCCAGCGGCGTTTATAACATCACCGTTACGGCGACCAATGCGGGAAGTTCTGCGGAAACAACGGCTTCCCTGGTTGTGGGCGAATATCCGGAATTGCGTACGGGTCTGAAAGACGCCATCGTCTGTGCAGGTGAAAACCATACGTTTACGGTTGACGTCAAGGGATACAACCTGAGTTATGAGTGGTATCGCGGGGGCGAACGCATCGCGGGTGCAATCGGAAATTCTTATACGATAACAAATGCGGAATCCGGCAACTCTGATCGTTATTATGCGATTGTGAGGACTCATTTCGGTACTTTCAGTTCCAGCGTTTACAGCAAGGAGGTTCGTCTCTGGGTAACAAGCCAACTGCCTGCAAACTTACAATTCGTGGAATTTCCGTCTACGGTGATTACCGGGGAAACCTACCGCTTCAAGCTGGCCGGTTATTCGGATGTGACGAAATACAGCTGGAGTTACGACCGGGACGGCGTTACGTTCTCTCCTGAAGCCGGGGGTGTGGGGAAAAACGAAACTCAGGCTACGTTCGGCGTTCTTTCGGAAGGTGAAGGCACGTTGACGGTGACACTGGAACATCCTTGCGGAACGCAACAGGTAACGAAGTCCATCCTGGTGCAATTTCCGACCGGAGTTGAGCAGGTTGCCGGAACGGCAGTACGGGTCTTCCCGAATCCGACGGCAGGGATCATACATGTTTCCGGCACGAAGTCGAACCAATTCATCCGCATATCGGA
>JAIRZF010000217.1 GCA_031267385.1 Dysgonamonadaceae bacterium
CAATTTCCGACCGGAGTTGAGCAGGTTGCCGGAACGGCAGTACGGGTCTTCCCGAATCCGACGGCAGGGATCATACATGTTTCCGGCACGAAGTCGAACCAATTCATCCGCATATCGGACATCACCGGTTCTCTGAAAGGAACGTATTCTGCTCAGGACGGCGAAACGACAATCGACCTGACGGGCTACAGCAAGGGTACGTACCTGATTCAGTACGACGGCAAGACGGTCAAGGCGGTGAGGAAGTAAAGCATGAATTATGAATTATGAGAAAAGCGTCATTTCGAGTCGAAATGGCGCTTTTCTTTAGATGAATCTAGGGGAGGTTTCAATCATTTTCCCATCCGGGGGATTGTATGAGGTTCGGATTCAGTTGCAGTTGTCGTTTGGGAATCGGACTAAAGTAAAATTTGTTATCCCACTTCCGGTTTTTACTTGTATGAAATTCAATATACCCTGTTTTGCCGTCGGTGTCGCTCAGGTAGATACTTGTTTCTTTTCCATTTCCATCTTTCAGATATTCTTTGACAAGGGAGGCTTTAATGTCTTCCGGTAAACCGGAGATTGAAGACAAATCGCTTGGATCCGGAAGTATCGCAATATCCGGGATGTTATCGCCCGTTACATCGAATGCGCCAAATTGACGGATGTATATGCCCTGAGGTTTTTGCCCCAATAACTCGCCTTTCGCCCAACGTTTTATATCGTCCAGACGGAATCCTTCGCATGCCAGTTCAACTCTTCGTTCTCTGCGAATGTCTTCCAGTACATTGGGCGACATCCTGATGTTGGTCATTCCAACACGATTTCTTATCAGATTGACGGATTTGTCCAGATCGGCCTGGGTCAGCGTCCCTTTTTCAGCTTTAGCTTCCGCATAGATCAATAATATTTCCGCATACCTGAATAGCGGGAGGGATGTGTAGTCCATGTTCCAGCCAAAACGTTGCGATGTTTCCCTGGGGTAGAATTTCAACTGGATAAGCCCTCCATAAGTGATTTTAGGACGATAAGGCATGTTCCCTGCAATTTCGGGAGATATATTGAAACCGGGATAAGCGAATGTTTCAGCCAGACGGGGGTCTCTGTCTTTAAATAGTTCCGGATACGTTTTAATGGAACCATCCTGATTGACCGGATTAAAGCCGGAGCCATCCGTCATTTGATACGATTCCATCAGCGAACGGCTAAGTCCCCAGTATTCGCCCAATACGGTATGGGAATTATTTCCCTTCCCCATAGCCTGGTCACATTCCAGAAACAAAAGGATTTCTTTATTTTCCCTTAATTTGGGCGAGCAGAATAAGGCTCTGTAATCCTGGGCGCCCGATCCGGTAATCGCGAATTGCCCTGAACCGATTATCCTTTCGCAGGCTTCTATAGCTTTGTCGAAATAAGTATTGGCGGTAGCTGTCAGTCCCAGATCCGTGTGGTATTTGCGAAACGTCGCTTCATGTAAACCGACTCTGGCCAACAGGGCGAGCGCCGCATATTGATTGATGCGCGTACGTTGACCGACAGCCGGTTTAATATGGTCGGCCGCAAACTCCAAATCGCTCATGACGGAATCGACGACAAGCGTCCTCGGATCGGAAGCTTTGTACAGATCTTCGCTCGTTGCGTCCATTGCCGTATTGTAGAATGGTACCGACGAGTAGTTTTTCACCTTATCATAGTAATAATTACCCCGGAAGAATTTCGCGATGCCTACATAATGATTGAGGTCTTCTAGTGAAATGTCCATCCGGTCGGGATGAATATTATTCAGCATGTAATTGATACCGCGCAGTTTTTCCCAATCCTTATAATCCCATCCGCCAATATTGCTCGACGAGATGCCGTTGCTGTTGAGCATGGTGTACATTGTATTTGAATTGGTGCTGATCGATACGTTATCGGAACCGACATCATCAATAGATGCGGACAGGAATGTCTGATAAAATCCATTGGAATATGTTTCCAGGTCGGACGCCGTTTTGAAATAGTCCTTAGCGGTGATTTCCGTCATAGGCGCCCTGTCGAGAAATTCTTCACACGACGTGAATATCGAGAGGGAAATCAATCCTGCGATGCTTAATATATTTTTTTTCATATTATAATCCGTTATATAAACATTAAGTTGTTTTACACATATCAGAAAGTTAAGTTTGCTCCGATGGAATATATCCGTTGCATGGGATATGCTCCGCTATTGAATCCGTTGTACCGGTCAATAATTTCGGGGTCAAGATCAATCCCTTTATCCAGTTTGCTGAAGGTAAAGACGTTTTCTGCGCTTAAATAAAAGCGTAAATAAGAGATATTCAGCTTTTTCAGAACGTTCTTCGATAAAGAATAGCCGACAGTCAGGTTCTTCAGGCGCAGATAAGAGGCGTCCTGCAAGTATTTCGTCTGAGCGGCGGCCAGTTCCATGTTGTTGTCTTCAGCCGCATAAGCTTTAACACGGGGGAAATAAGCATCCGGGTTTTCTTCCGTCCAGTGATCCATGTTTTTCTTTGTCACATTAGTCCAGGGCTGCGCATACACTCCCCAGAAATAGATACTTGCAGCGCCCGGATACCAGTCGCGTTTGCCTACGCCCTGGAAAAAGGCGCGTATATCAAACCGTTCCCAGTCGGCCGCTATCTCAAAGCTGTACGGATAACGGATGGCAGTGTTACCGATGATTTTTCTATCGCCCGGATTACTCAGCGTATTGTCTCCGAATGTAATTTTATCATTTCCGTCGAGGTCTTTCATTTTAATATCTCCCACCTGAAAAGCGTAGCCAACATCGTCAGTACCGATGTCCCTTTGATTCAAAGCGTCGATTTCAGCCTGGGTCTTGAAATATCCGTCCGTGATGAATCCCCAGATCTCCCCGATTTTCTTACCTTCATAATACGTATTCCCGTCCTTCCCGAAATTGAACGTTGGATTATCGTACTTGGTGATCGTCGATTGATTGTCGGAAATCATAAATTTAACCGACCAGTTGAGCGGAGATTCTTTTATCATGAACTTGTCGCGATAAGCCAGCGACAATTCCCAGCCTTTTGTTTTCAGATCGGCAGCATTGGTCTTTGGCGGCGTAGCTCCATACACGCCGGGTAGTTCCTTGCTCAGCGTCAGCATGTCTTCAGTATAGCGGGTATATACGTCAAAATTGAGGTCGAACTTGTTGAACAGACCCAGATCCACTCCGAAGTTAGTTGTTTTGACCTTTTCCCAGCTTAGGGCAGGCGAAACAACACCGGGTTGATTCATCATAATGGGTTGAGAACCGTCCAGGATATATGACATTTTATCGCTTTTCATATAAGGGATTGCAGGATAATAATCACTTAACGCCTGATTTCCCAGAACGCCATAAGAACCTCTGAGCTTCAGGTTAGTGATACGCATTTTTTCAGCCGGATTTGCAATAAAATGCTCATTAATGACAGACCACGCAGCAGATACCGATGGGAAAAATCCGTAACGGTCGCCTGCCGGAAACCGGGAAGAACCGTCATAACGTCCGTTAACTTCAAGAATGTAGCGATTGTCATAAATGTAATTAAGCCTGCTGAACACGCCTTCCAATGCTAATTCCCGGCGGGTATTTGTGGAACTGGCATCCCCCGTCGACAAGTTGATTTCCGGGAGAGAAGTCGTAATTAAGCCCGTTTTGAGAGTTGAGTAATAATATCGTTGTTCAAATTCACGGTTGTATCCTGCCAGGACATTCAAATAATGTTTATTTGCAAATGTTTTTGTAAAATTTGTATACACATTATATACGTTGTACATATTTTCCCAGCCATAATAGGCGATATTGTTTACCGAGTTATTCACGCTTCCCCCTCTTTCCCCGAAAGTTTGCAGGATAGGTTGATCAGGTCCCTGGCGATATTTAACGGCCAGGTTTTGCTGATCCCTGTTCTTGTTCGTGTGTCTGAAGTTGACATCTACATTCACTTTCCACACGTCTTTGATAATGTCGAACTGGGTAGTGAAAGATACCAGGGCTTCATTTGTACGATCTTTGCGGCGTCCTCCTTCGTTCAATACGCCGATCAGGTTCGCTCCGGCAGAACTCCAGGTACCATCCGGGTTTCTGGGCATATCCAACGAACTGGTTCTGTTTACCTGCCAGTAAAAATAACCGTCGAGGAATGAAGGAGAATCATAATCTATACGTGTATACGAAAGATTAGCCCCCAAATTCCACCATTTCGTTAAATTAGCATCCACCTTTGAGCGGATGTTGTATCTGTTTAATACATCATTACCGTATTTCAGTAAACCGTCCTGTTTATAATAACCTCCGGAAACATAATAGGAAAGATCATCTGTTTTTTTAGATATATTCAAGTTTGCAGTATAGGAAGACGCCGTGTTTTTATGGGTTTCGTCGAACCAGTCTGTTTCTCCGTAGTACTGCCAGGCATTCGGATTGGAAGGGTTGACAATAATTCTGTCGATACCGGGATTGGCTGTGATTTGTTTGGCATACTCAAGCTGTTGCGGGCTGAAAAAGGCAGATAACGGATACCTGGCTTCACTCTTCATGTTCATGACGGTTTCCACATCAGTTTCAATCCCCGGAGCAATTCCACGATCCCTCAGAGCGTAGTTGCCGCTGAAATTGATTTTAAGGTTGCCGTTCCTGGCGCTTTTTGTAGTGATCAGTACTACTCCAAAAGCAGCTCTGGCGCCGTAAATTGCAGCAGCAGAAGCATCTTTCAATACAGATACATTTTCAATATCGTCCGGGTTCAGGCGCGTCAATTCCTCACGAGTCACCGGCATATTGTCCACCAATATAAAAGTCTCGCCATTTACATCGTTGATAGAAGTAAATCCGCGAATATTAAGAATTGGCGCATCGTCTGCCCGGCCGCTACCAGTCGTGATATTTAAATTGGGGATCATACCCTGAAGGCCTGAACCAACGTTGGAAATCGGACGACTTGCCAGCGCTTCGGAGCCTACGGCCTGTACCGCCCCCGACAGGTTTATTTTTTTCTGGATCCCATACCCGACCACAACCACTTCTTCCAAAAGCGAGGTGTTTTCTTCCAGTATAAGCTCCAGATTCCGGAGATTTCCAGGAACAACTTCTTTTGTGACATACCCGATATAGGAAAAACTGATTTTTTCGCTGGCCGAAGGTAGCGTGATGGAGAACTGACCGTTCCCATCGGTAGTACTTCCTATGTTGGGAGTGGAAATACATTTCACAGAGACTCCTATCAAAGGCTCTCCCTGTTTATCTCTGACCGTACCGCTGATTAGAACTTCTTCCGGTTTTTGTTGATTCGCAGTTTCCGATTTGGAAACCGTCACCTGCCGATCGTTGATTTTGTATCTCAGTTCTGTTGACCGGAACACTTCATCCAACACATCATCCAATGTTTTGGAGTTAACCTTGACATTCACTTTCTCATTCAAATCAGAAGCAATAACATCGGAAAAAATGAAAACATATTCCGTCTGATTTTCAATTACTTCCATCATACTCCTGATTGAAGTGTTTTTAAGATTAAGTGAAATTCGGGTTCTTTGGGAATAAGATTCTGCCGAAACAGACAAACAACCCAGGAATAAAAAAAATGTGATTATTTTCATAATCCTTATTAGTTTAATAGGGCTATTATCAAGCCAAATATTTTTAATAATACTTATTTTTTTCATAAATTTGCATAGATTTTTTTGTAATAGAGTTTAATACTTTCAATTAAAATCGTTGCCGGGCAATACTGATCCTATTGTCCGGTTTTTTGTGTCCCTGTTTACTTGTCCATAGGCATTCATTTTTTAGGTTTTACTTATTATTCTTATCTCATTCCCGTCTCTTATAAAGTCGA
>JAIRZF010000234.1 GCA_031267385.1 Dysgonamonadaceae bacterium
TCCGATAGATGCGCCGTTCATCCATACCTCGCTGTTGCAGTAAATGCCATCGAAGTCGATGAATATTTTTTTGTCTTTCCACTTCCGGTCTATTTCAAAAACTTTCCGGTACCAGCCGACGCCGCCGGGCAATGCGCCACCGCCGGGCGTAGCGGGATTGGTTTCCGAAAAATCGGCTTCGATACTCCAGTCGTGGGGCAGGTTTAAAGTTCTCCACGCGGCATTGTCGGGGATGTTGACAGCGTAATTCTCAATGCTGTCCGCCAATAAAAACTGCCAGTTTTCGGTAAAGTCTGCCGTTTCCCTGAATTTTTCCGGCATGGAACAAGAGGTAAAGAAAGAAATTACTACAGTAAAAATCAAAAAATGTTTCATGTTGCCATTTATTTTGAAGCGTTTATAATGGCTTGAATTGCATCGGCGTGTACCTGTTTCCCTGTATGCCGGTTGAAAAGTCCGAAGGCGTTGTTTCCTGTTGAACCATTATCCCAATAGACAGGTACCATGCCGTTTTGCAATGCTATTTTTGTAACATAATTCAGATAATAATTACGCGCTTTCAGGTGACTGATGTAATCGGCAGGTGCAAGGTTTGTCCGCAATATTGTGCCATATTCGCCCAATATCACAGGAATACCTTTGTCCGTAAAATGGGTTTTCATTTTTTTGAATTGAGTATTTACCCAGTCTTCCTGTCCCCATGAAACCATACCGGAACCCGTAAAGTCCTTACCCCAAAGAAAAACGGAATTGTCTTCCTTGAGGCAGAATTCATAAGGGTCATAGTAATGGACTTCCACCATCATGCGGTTTGAAGTAGGGTCGACAGGTAACGTCAGATATTTTACCGCCCAGTCTATGTTTGTGTTATAGGCTTGTACAATGAGGTTTCGCCACATATTTCGTCCTCCTGTGGAGCGTACCGCATCAATGAACGTTTGATTGTAGGACGATTGCACCGCGATGTTTTCGTTCGAAGGTTCCCTATAATCGACATGCACTTCGTTTGTTCCTGCAAACAGAAGATGTTCGTCATAATCGCGGAAATAAACGGCAATTTGTTTCCACAACGCTTTTTGCTTCTTGTTTACGGCTTCCTGTTTGCTGTAAATCGGATTGTTTTCGAGCCATCCGCCGTCCCAATGGATGTTAAGAATAGCATACATATCGTTTTCCACGCAATAATCAACCACTTCCTTTACACGAGCCAACCACGAGTCTTTGATTTTATAGGTAACCGGGTCTTCGATATAGCCATTCCATGCGCAGGGAATACGCACGGCGTTGAATCCCGCCGCTTTCACCGAATCTATCAATATTTTTGACGCTTGGGGATTGCCCCACATGGTTTCACTTGCCGAGTTTGCATTGCTTGCCTCAAGCGTATTGCCCAAATTCCAGCCAAGCCCTATTTTTCCCGACAAGACAACTGCGTCGCTGTTCATACCCGTTTTGTCGGCAGGGATAGACATATTGTTCAAATTTCCTGTGGCAAACAGGGAAAACGGTATTGTAACAATAAATATCGTTAATATACTTGTAATCTTCAAAATCTTTTTCATAATGTATCTATTCTATTATGAGTTTCTGACTGTAATTTGTCGTTCTGTTTTGTATCCGTACAATATAAATCCCCTTTTTCAGATTGCTGACGTCTATCGTTTTTTCCGGTAATAAAACGGTTTTTATGATTTGTCCGGTCATGTCAGTAAAATTTAACGTCGTCGGGCTTTCAAGTTCGGACGTAACCGTCAGTTGATTTTTTGCCGGATTGGGATACAGCCGAATATCCGGCTTTGCTATTTCGCGAATGTCCGACAACAAACTTTTTATAGGTATCCGAACGACTGTTACCGAAAGTTTGGGTAATGTCAAACTTACCGTCCGGTTATTGATTGTGCTGTTTCCTGTTTTTAAAGCATTGTCCGAAGACGATTTAAACGTTTCTGTTGCAGGTAGATTGCTTAACTGATAATATGAAATCCTCTCGGAAAGTGACGTTATATTTTCCAATGTAATATTAGTTGTTTGACTATTAGTAACATCGCGATTAACCAAAACGACAGAAAGCATATCTTTATTGACATTCAGCGAAGAATAAGCCGAAACTTTTTCATTCAAGGAAGATGCGGATTGAACGCTGATTGTGCCTGCGTAATGCGTAAATAAATGCAGGATTTCCCATTGACCGACATACCAATCCCAGGGCGTAAATATTTCTACATTATTTTCGGCGAATGTTCCGAGCAAGGAAGCGTAGCAAACGGCAATCACATTCGGATCTTGCGAATACAGACTGCCCATTTCAGACATTCCCATCGTAACGCCATGATTTTTGCCCATGTACTTATCCAGCCAATCGGTGCTGCGTTTGAAAATATATTCTTTCGTAATACTGTTATCCCAGCCGCCGTTAATGACTTTACAACCGTTTGCGCCCGGATAATCGTAAGTCGTATCGTAAAATACGCGGTGAAGCTGTAAAGTAATATCCTGCCTGTTTTCGGGATAAAAATGAAAATCAAGCACATCAAGCAAGCGCAAGCCTGTCCGCAGTTGTTCTTCGGCCATCCGCTTGATAAAATATTCTACCCACGAATACTTTTTGGAGGGATTTTGCGGATCGGATATTGTTCCGTTTTGCCAGTTATACCATTGCCATTCGTTGGTAAAAACCGGTCCTGCAATTTTTATTTCCGGAAACAGCGTACGTGCTTTAACTGCTACATTCACATATCGTTGGATATAATCTTCAACCGGAATGGATTGAGGCATTGCGTCGTCATGCGTACTATTCCAACATTCCGGCTCGTTATCCATGTTCCAATATTGAAACTGTTCTTTGCTTAAGCCCTGATTATTAAACCAATGCGTTAATATCGCGGTTGTAGAATCGGCAGGCCACGCTTCGAGGTATGTTGCCGGGTCGCCGTTGCCGCACCAGTTATTGGATACTCCCGACCACCATTGGCTTTGATTGTATCCCCAATCATTGAAATTGGCTGAGGAGGTTTTGGCTGCCTGCCCCAACAGCTGAAACGCCCACATTCCTTTGGCTTCCGGCATATTGGTTTCGAGCGATTGCGCGGCATAATCCCAATCGTGCGCATAGACATTGTTATACCAGTCGGGATGGCTCGTCAATTTCTTCCTCCAATTATATTTGGTCGAATTATTTCCGCCCGATTCGCGGAAAAATTTCAATCCGGCATCTTTATACAACTGCCACGTCGCACTGCTTGTCGGGTTTTTCGGATCGTCGGATAAATTGTTGTTCCGACCGTAAATATACGGTGAAATTTCCTTTATTTCTTTTGTCGCATCGACGGTAATTTGCACCTGCGCTTCCACGGAAAATACACTTGCCACGGCGATGAATTGGATTAATATTGTTTTTTTCATTTCGTATTGATTTTCAAAAAAGTCTTGCAAATTTAATCACAATCTGCAAGACTTTTATTTAATCTGAAACAATCTTACAAAATCTTTTTATTGTAATAATTTATCTACTAATTATGCGAACATTATCAATACAAAGATTTAATTCTTGCGGTGTTCCTCCCCAATTCATTTCCATCAAGCGAATGGTTTTTATTTGGGCATTAACAATATCTTTATACGTCTTGCCGTTAAAGGCTTCAAATTTATTCATGGGTATCATTACCATATACCATGCGTTTAATACCGGTTCGCCATCATATCCGGGAAGAACAGTATTTGTCGGCGTTCCTGTACCCCAATCAAAATTCTCGTAAACAAAACTTTCGGTATTCATCGTTTCGAGTTGATAATGAATAAAACCGCTACCATCAAAATCATGCGTATTATAACATTCGTATGCAAGATACACTTTTTCTGCAGGAGTGTTTTCAGGAATTATGCTATAGGAGGGTAAAGTAAAGGCTTTTTCTGCACCGTCTTCTTCGCCATTGTTTGCCGCCCAATATATCATGGTTCCCCACCAGTTCCAGCCGACATCAGTTCCATTGATTAATGCGTAGTTTCCATCCGAAACGAATGGAGCCGTAGTACCATCTGCTTCCTGATAAGTAGCGCTCGGTCCCCAATTAAGATCATATCCTTTTGTGTCAAAATCGAGCAACACATTTTCATAAGGATAGAAGTTTACATATATTCCTTCACCGGAATAAGCTACTATTTTCAGATTGCTACTTTTACTTGGCGTGGCGGGCATATCAAAAACTATGGATGTCCGTGTTACAGTCATGTTTTCAGGCATAACTATAATTTCTCCATCATTGATAGATATATATTCTACGTCAATAAAATACATTCCGTTAATGATTACTTTTTCTCCAACAACCGGCATATCCGTAGAAATACTTGTTATTACCGGTTCCGGCAAAGTGGAAAATTTTCTGTATATGATTCCGGCAGTACATTCCATTACCAAATATCCAAAATAATTGCCGTCCACACGGGACAATTCCGGCAATGCAAATTCCATAACCGATTCGGTAATATAACTTCCTGTCGAATTTAAATAACGATTATTATTAACAGCATAACCGGTAATGTCAATTCGGTTTCCTGTTTCGTTTGATTCGTCAGGATTAACATCTGTGAAATAAAGATGCTTAATGTCAACAAAATTATTTCCAATAACCGTTATCTTCTCACCTGTTTGAACAGGATAGTTATCGGCTTCAACGTTTGTAATCGCCGGAATGGGATAGGTAACCAAAAAGTTATAAGTTACTGTACCGTGGTCGGTTTCTACCCGTATTTCAGGTTTCAAATCAGGATTTAAATACGTTAAAATAAAGCCGTCTTCTTCCGAAGGAATGGTCAGGATTATATTCGTAGTCGTATTGTAGTTTGCATTGAAGGGTATATCCTGATCGTTGATAAATACCTTTTGGGCATTTTGCAGATTCTTGCCGACAATAACTATCATTTGTCCTGCACCTGTCTGTATAAACGTGCTATCCGCCCTCGCCGGGTCGGTTACCCGCACGTAATGGATTTCGGGTAGCCCTCCGCTACCTTCGTTGTCATCGCACGAAGTGAATATAATGGCGCCCGTAACAACGAACAACATCACTATGTATTTGCCTAAAAAATTAAATGTATTCATATCTGTATTATTTATTCGTGGAATGTATAAGCCTGTGGCTCTTCTTTTAAACGAGGATTTTGTATCAAATCATTTTCCGGATAAGGGAAAAAGATATTATTGTCGGTAACCACTACCGGATTTGCAGGTTCAATAAATATCCCTTCGGTAAGAACTCCATTTTCGTCCGGAGATGCAAAGATAAGATTTCCGTTTTCGTCTTTTGTTATGGAATCCGCACGCCGTCCCCGCTCCTGATTATTAAAATAAGTAAGCATCTTTTCCGGCTGGTAGCAATACCATGTAACCATATCATACCAGTTGCAGTATTCCATAGCAAATTCGATGCGCCGCTCCTTGATAATGTCGTCCAGCGTGATGGATGATTTCCGGTTGATGTGCGCCCGATCTCTTACTTTATTGAAGTATTCCAACCCTTCGCCTCCGGTCAAAGATGCGTTGTTTCCTAAACTGGCTTCTGCAAAAGTAAGATATACGTCCGCTAAACGAAGAATATATGTATTTAACGGGGATTTCATGGATTCTACATAACCATCGTTATCGTCGTTAGGACCTCCGACAACACCTTTCTTGATCGGCGCCACAGTGCCGGTATAAGTATAACCGCCTTCCGCAATATTAATATAAGGATAATAGGCGCCTTGGGTGAAATAAGTGGCATTTCTTCGAAGAGAATCGGCAGATTCGTACAATCTCAACTGATCTATGGAAGCATTCAGTCCTCCTCCCCACACATTTATGCCACCGGTTACTTCAGAAGAAAAAGCAAGGTCGGCCAAAAGCGTATTACATACAAACCAATCGCCCAGCGGAACCCACTGCATGGCAATTAATGATTCGGGATTGTTGTTGTATTTGTATTTGAATAAATCTTCGTAGTTCGGATATAGGCTTATCCCGCTGTTCATACATACGTCTCCTGCTATTTCGCGGGCTTTTGCCAAATCGACTTCGTCGCGTGTTCCATTTTTTTTCCATCCGGAACGAGCCAAATATACCTTTGCCAACATGCCTTTAGCACCCCATGAGGTTGCACGCCCTTTGTCCCATGTATCGGGCAAATTATTTGCCGCGTAGGTAAGGTCATTGATAATAAATTGAAAAATATCCTCCTCTTTGTGCCGCGGCAACAATGGATTTTTTATAACTTCGGCATTACTTTCAAAAAGGATAACCGGTCCCCAAAGACGAACCATATAAAAATAAGCAATACCTCTCATCAAACGAGCTTCTGCCATTGCTTGCTTTTTTTCCTGTTCCGAAACATTCGTCGCTTTTGTTTCAATCGCATTCAATGTTTCGTTTGACAAGGTGATTACACTGTAAAATGCTTTCCATGAAGCGGAAAGTCCATCGTCTAAAGATGTTACGGTAAACAAAGTATAGGAAGGATTCATCCATGGATTATAACCGTCGTTTGCCCGGAGGCTTCCAATGGCTACTGCCGGACGTTCGTTATAACTAAACCATGCACGATTATACAAAGGCGCTGTGGCTGCTTTTAATGCTTCGGGTGAAGCATAGAACGTAGCGTCCACATACGCTCCTTCGGGTTCTCTTTCCAGAAAACTGTCACTACAAGCTCCCATACTGAGCGTTAGTGAAATCAACAAAATTATATAAATTATCTTATTCATGATCTATAGTTTTTTCTAATTTAGAATGTAATATTTAAGCCGAATGTATAAATTCGTTGGGAAGGATAACGTGCATAATCAATGCCTTGTGTGAGGACATTCTGATGATATGCTCCGATTTCCGGATCGTAACCTTTATACTTTGTGAAAGTATGCAGGTTTTGAATATTCATATATACCCGCAGGTTTTCGATTTGAACTTTCGACAGTATTATTTTCGGCAAGGTGTATCCCAACGAAATATTCTTGATGCGCAGATATGAGCCGTCTTCAATGAAGCGGTCGCTCATACGGTTATTATCATTGGTATCATCCGGAGTAATGCGCTGAATGGTAGCGCCCGGATTGGCGATCCTGACATTGGTTATATCCTGATTGGAGCCGGCCGGATCTATCATTTCAAGAACGGCTATACCGGTCGTCTCTTTCAACATGCCTGAATTATGCATCGGGTTGGTATATAGTTTGCGCATTTGGTTGTATAATTTGTTGCCATATACGCCATTCAAGAAAATATTCAGGTCAAAGCCTTTGTATGAGAAATAATTATTGATACCAAACACAAACTTGGGATTCGGATTACCGATATAAGTACGATCCTGTTCGTCGATAATTCCATCTTTATGTATATCTTCAAAAATGAAATCGCCCACCCAAATGCCATTGACGCCGATTGCCTTATCTTTGGGAAGCGCAACCGGAGTACCGTCTTTTTGATAAAAATCACTTTCGCTATTGAACATGCCGATTACCTTATAGCCGTAGAATTGTCCTATCGGTTCTCCTACTTTGGTATAAGTAAAGGTTTCCGAGCCTATTTTTCCCTGAATTGCAGCTGTTTCCGTATAAAGATCCGTCACTTTGTTCCTGTTGAATGATAAAGTAAGTCCGGTTTTCCAAAAGAAACCTTTCCTGTCGATATTTACCGTATTTAATGTAAATTCCGTCCCTTTATTCGTCATAGATCCGACATTGACCCACGGAGCGGAAATCAATCCGCTGACATAATCCGGAAGTACTGCCTGCATCAAAAGATTATCTATTTTCTTTACATAAGCGTCCATAATCAGTTCTATCCGGTTTCCGAATAAATTGATATCCAATCCTGCATTATATGAATTGGTTTTTTCCCACTGTACATCCGGATTGGAAAAATTTCCCGGATAAAAACCTGTACCCCATATAGATGCAGCCGAAGCCATAGTAACGCCATAAGTATATGATCCGGCAGACTGATTGCCTACCACTCCCCAACCTAAACGTAATTTAAGATTGTCGATAGTTGTAATATCTTTCATAAACCGTTCGTTTTTTATTTTCCAAGCTACAGCAAGTGATGGAAAAGTTGCCCACCGGTTGTTGCTTCCGAAATTAGATGAGCCGTCTTTCCGGAGTGTAGCAGTCAGTAAATAACGGTCGTCAAAGCCATAATTAAACCGTCCGAAATAAGATTCAATGGCGTAGGAACCTTTTGAACTTCCGTTTTTTGCCGTCAGTGCATCTCCCGCGTCCAACTCATGAACGGAATTTTGCAAATAGCCGGTGCGACTGCCGGATAGGGATTCCCAGCCGCCTTCCTGCGCTTCATGTCCAGCCATCGCAGATAAGTTGTGCAACTCGTTGAACGTTTTTGTATAAGTCAGATAAGTTTTCAGCGACATGTAGTAACCATTGTTTGCAGAACGGGAACCGGAAGGCTGCTGCATGTTATAACCAAAATCATGCTTGGGTGTATATTGATAATCGTTGCCGTAATTAAAACTGCCGTTTCCTTCTACTCTGAGGATTAAATCTTTATAAAAAGTAATATCGGCAAAAGCATTGACATTCAATTGAGTCCCTTTATTGTAGTTTTCACGTAAAAGTGCTTCTGCCACAGGATTCGAGAAATAAGTGCCATAGATATTTTCCTGCTGAGATCCGAAACTTCCATCCGGATTTCGGGCAGGCACTTCCGGTAATTGTTGAATTGCCGTAGAGATAATATTGGCATTATCAATCGTGTTTATTTGTTTGGTACGGGCAGCGTAAGCATTAACACCCATCAACAACCATTTGCTTACTTTCGTATCCAAGTTCATTCGTAACGAATAACGTTCAAAATTAGATCCTAAAGCGATACCTTCCTGATTCAGGAAACCGCCGGATATGGCAAATCGAGTGGCATCGGATCCTCCCGATAAAGAAATCTGGTGATTGTGCATGAGCGCCGAACGGAAGATTTCATCCTGCCAATTGGTACCGTCTCCCAAAAGACTTGGATCCGCAAATTCTTCCCTTGCTCCCCAACCCAAAACGGATGCGCGTAAATTTTGATATTCGGCATATTCCCGAAGGTTCAGCACATCCAATTGATTGGGTAACTGCTGAATACCGAAATAACCTTCGTAAGCAACTTTTGTTTTTCCGGCCAGACCGCGTTTGGTAGTAATCATCACCACTCCATTGGCGGCTCTCGTTCCATAGATAGCTGTTGCCGAAGCGTCTTTCAATATTTCCATAGATGCAATGTCCGACGGATTAATGGTCGATAAAACGCTGGTATTTGCACTTGTATTCCCATCTATCGCAATCCCGTCGATCACATATAACGGCTCATTCCCGTTGAATGTATTGGTTCCACGAATGCTGACGGAAATTCCTCCGCCGGGCGCACCCGAATTCTGAGTTACCAATACTCCTGCGGCACGTCCCTGTAAAGCCTGATCCAATGAGGTATTCACCGATTTGCTGATGTCGTCTGCCGTTACGGAAACGACAGAGCCGGTGAGGTCGCTCCGTTTCATCGTACCGTATCCGACGACTACCACCTCACTTAATAGTTTGGCATCTTCTTCAAGCGAAATATCTATTTTCGTCCGGTTTGCTGGAATTTCCTGCTTGTTGTAGCCCACATACGAAATGACCAATGTCTTTCCTTTCGTTACATTAATAGAATATTTGCCATTCTCATCGGAAGAAACACCATACGTTGTTCCTTTTACAAGAACCGAAACACCGATTAGCGGCTCTCCCGTCGTCCGGTCTGTAATAAGTCCCGATACGTTCAAGTCATCTACATTCTGAGCGGATACGGAATCCACAATAAGAAAAACAAATAAAAAGATAAACACATATTTCCATCGCCTTACAGGAGGCTGGAAATCCATTGTAAGTAGTTTGTCCATTTTAATTTTCATAATATATAATTGATGTATTAAATTTAAAACAACAAATCTCATTCTTGTTGTTTTTATAATGCAAAGATAGGGAGGTATAAGTGTATAGGTAGGTCATAATATGTTCTCTAAATCATGTCATATTGTTACTTTGAATAATATGTCCCCATAATATTATCAAATAAT
>JAIRZF010000225.1 GCA_031267385.1 Dysgonamonadaceae bacterium
TTTGTTTTGGTTGCACAAAACAACGGTCAAAACGGTGAAGGCGGCGGTAATAACAGCGGCGGCAACAGCACGAACATCTGGGAACCCGATCTCGTGGAACTCTGGATTTACTGGCATAAGCAGCAATATCACGCATTTCAGCGATTTAATCATAATGAGGATACTTTGCAGATGAAACAAAATCAGGATTTTCAAGACAAAATGGAGGATTTGCGCAAAGTTGATGAGATCCTTTTCAATCAGTATCAGGATAACGATATTCCAAAAATTCCTTTTCTTCTTCCTGATGCGGGATATGCAGTGGACTTATCGGTAAATTTGTTGGAAATTTCAGGTAAAACCGTCAGTATGCTTAATGAAAAACCATTTGACGGGCAACTGCTTGGGTTTTATATTGAAAGTACCGTCAGAACATCAATAAGAATTGCTTCGCTTGTCCAAGCAACGATTAAAGCATTGAACGGCTGGGAAAAAGAAAACTTGCGGGATAACGATTTCAGAGAAAATCTTGTTGATTATATTATTAAGGAACTGGAATCTATTGTAGGAGAGCAGAATATGCTGTATAAGCGGTTGGAAACGGGAAAACATGTAAGTTTATTAAAATCAAAATAGCTGATTATGAGAAGAATAATTAAATTATTAATCGTTATTGGAATTGGATCACCTTTGACGGTTTCTGGGCAGACAAGTTACAAACAAGTCCATGATAAGGCTTTGGAACTCCAAATAAGATCGTCTGTCGGTGTTGATGAAAACAGACACTGGAAATTTCACCCTGAATGGTATTACAATCTTTTTCACAAAGAGTATAAAAGCCGCGAGAATGAAAATAATAATATTATTCAGCTTGATTCAATTATTGCCGCAACAATGGAATCGTTTATCAAGGTAAGGAATGCGCGTCGAAACATTGAAATTATTTATGAACACGAACTGGCGCATTGGAATGATCGGAACAACGATTGGGAACTTGACCGGTTAAAGTTATTGATTGATGACGCAAGAGAATCAATCAAAGTATTGACCGGTGAATTTACAAGTCACAATGTTCCCGTTGGCGACGCTCAAAAACTCTACGAGGAGTTGGAACGCATAAATGATAAGGTAAAAACCATAAGCAAAGCTCATCTTGATAATGCCAAAAGGAGACAGGGATTTGAAACGTGTCTTTCCGAATACAACGTGCTTATGAATATATGTTATAAGGTGAACAATTACAGTTTGGTGGCATCCAAATCACCTTTGTTGAATATCTCAGTTACCAAATAATTGTGTTATGGCGATAGTTTTATTGGACGTTCAGAGAACGGTAGACGTTTTTTATACCGATGTGATGGATGCGATCATTCAATGGCGCGATAATGTAGGAATGAATACTGACATGTTGAATTCGGCCGTTCAGGTTGGCATATCTTTGCTGGCTCTTTTTGCCCTTGTATGGACGGCTGCCAAGTTATATCCCGTAATTGCCGGTGAAGAAAAACTTTCCGTTTTGCCGATATTACGACCTTTTGCACTTGCTCTTATTTTGATGAACTGGCAATCGTTTGTCGATTTATGTCGCATGCCCGGGCATTATTTTGAACAGTCTACCCGGGAGGAATTTATGACATCCTGGCAGAAGATGCGAAGTGAATCTGAAGCACGGTATGACAAGATCGATAAGATATCCATCGACCTTATGACTACCGGTACTTTGGTCGAAAGAGCCGAATCAAGCGAGAGAGCTTTTGAAATGCAGTCTTCCGACGTTTCCAAATCCGTATCGGGAGGTCCGTTTAATCTGGGTAGACAAATAGCCGGTATGGCCGCTATCGTCATGGGGAAAATAAAACGACTGTTTTTTGGTATTATTGAATTTCTCTGTCTTCTCTTTATGAATGTCGTTGTATGCGGGGTATTTTTTATGCAGACGGCAGCAATGGTTCTTATGCTGATTCTCGGTCCGCTGGCATTCGCATTCAGTTGTCTTGATCCCTGGCGAAGTTCATGGACACAATGGTTTGCCCGTTTTTTTTCCGTTACCCTGTGGTCGCCTCTTGCTTACATAGTTTGTTGGGCAGGCGCGGAAATCATGTATACGATGATTAAACAGGAAAATGACGCGTTGGATCTGCTTATTGCTAAAGGCGAGTGGGAAATGGCCGCAACCAATGCGATGTGGAGTTCCGACAATTTTATGTTTCCTCTGATCATTTTATTTATCGCATTCGGAATGTTTATCATTTTTCCGCTTTCAACCTGGGTAATTCAAACGTCCGGCGGTCATGCCGTTATTTCAGCGCCGGTGGGCGCCGCCGGAACAGTAGTTGGGGCAGCTACCATGCTGCTCAAAAAATGAACGCAGTAATTTGTAAGTTAAAATGCCATGCTTATAAAGAATATAGAAGATAAAATTAAGCTTGCACTGTTTGTATCGGTAGCATCCATGCTTACGTGTATTATCATTGTTATTGTTGTAATGATAAATGCAAACAACCTTGTTAAGAACGAGCGCCAAAATATTTACGTTCTTGATGCAGGCCTTCCGCTTTTGGTTCAACGCGCAACCGTCGAGGAAAATGAGGAAGTCGAAGGCATGAGCCATGTAAATATGTTTCATTCTTTGTTTTTCAATCTTCCGCCTGATGATAAATACATACAAAACAATATAATACGTGCAATGTATCTTATTGACGAATCGGGTATATCCGTTTATAATGATCTGCGTGAACAGGGATTCTATAACAAGATTGTTGCGAACTCTACGCTGGTCTCCGTCAAAGCGGATTCCATTTTTTACGACGTGGAAACGAAAAAATTTCGTTACGTCGGAACTGAAAGAATTGAACGACCTACTTCTGTTGTAAAACGGATGCTGATTTCAGAGGGTAATCTTCGCCGGGTGAAACGGTCTGAAAATAATCCTCACGGTTTTATTATCTATAACTATAAGGTATTGAACAATGACGACATCGAAGCAAGACAAAAAAAACAGATTTTTTAAAGAAAAATGGGGAGAAACAAAATTAAGGCTGGACGCTAACCCGCGCCGGACAGCCATATGGATGGCCGTCATACTGTTTGCCGTTTTCTGTTTCTTCGTGTACAGGTTTGCCGATAACCTGCGGAGTCCGAAAGAAAAAAAACAGGTTGAACTGATACGGACAGTGCAAAGAAGATTTTCGGATTCCATATCCGTACGAAAATCCGTTGTTGATGATATTTCCGAATATTTCGAACTGCTGGAAATACAGAGAGAACTTGAAGAAATGAAAGAAAATCCCGACAGAATTGATACTGCGCGGGTAGAGCAATTAATCAGAAAATTAAATAAATGAGATATGAAAATAAATTTTTCCCTGCGCAATCCCAAGTATGGTTTGCCGCTTATTCTTTTGCCGTTTATCCTTTTGGGCGCTTATGTTATAAGCGCAACATTTCCGCCTGATTCCGATAAAAGCGCAGCAGAAAAAGAGACGATAGAAGGTTTAAATTCAAATCTTCCTGATCCTTCCCTGTCAGGTCAAAAGGACAAGTTTACTCTTTTACAGGAACTTCTTGAACGTAAACGCAAAGAAAGCGGACTGGGAGAACTTGAAGAAGAAATTACGGAGTTGTCTCCGGAAGAAGAAAATTTGGCAAGGGATCTTGAAAGTTTGATTGATCCGGTTAGCGACTCCCTGAAAGTAGATGAAGATCAGATAAAAACAGATTCGGAAACGGCATTGCGCGAATTACAGGAAAAATATTTTCCCGACGAAGAAGATTTATTCCGACAACAGCCGCAGCAACATCCTAAAAATCAACAGGCGGATGACCTTGCATTAATACGTCAACAACTTGCACATATGGATTCCGTCATGAGGATGCAGGCGGAAAGTGAAGCGGAACAGGCGAAGAACGTTATTGAACAAAAAGAAGAACAGATTCTTGAAGCAACGAAAGCGGATGTAGGAAAGTCGAATTTTTTCAATACGCTGACCGGTGATAATAAGAAATCGTTTATTACGGCTATTCTTGACGAAGCACAGACCGTTATTGACGGTTCCCGTATTCGCATAAGGTTACTGGAGGATATTTTTATCGGTGAACACTTCTTTACCAAAGGGTCCTATCTTTACGGTCTTGTATCGGGATTTTCAGCTCAGCGAGTACATGTAAGCATCACTACGGTTCTTTATGACGACCGTATTCTTAAAACGCAATTGTCGATTTATGATAACGACGGCATAAAAGGGCTTTACGTACCCAATTCGGACTTTCGTGAAATGATGAGACAGGCCGGTTCCCAAATGGTAAGTTCAAGTAATGTTAACGTAAACAGCAATCAAAACGTTTTTCAGCAGATGATGTCGCAAGCGGGGAATGATTTTTACCGGAGTGTCACACGTGCCGTATCAACAAGGATAAGGCAGAACAAGGCCCGGCTTAAATATGCTTCGCAAATCTATTTGATTAATGAAGATGCTGAACGACAGCGGTAAGGGAGTAAATTTATGAGCGTAAATTAAAATTTGACAGATATGAAACGGACAGTTATTTTAAACGTATTGCTTGTTTTGGTAAATGTGTTGTCTGCTCAGGTAATGAACAAAAGCGGCGAAATGAAAACCATCAGCGTAAATGAACAGGTGAGCAGCCATATTACGATTGGCGAAGATATTGAATATGTAGATATTTCAACCGCTAAAATTGTCGGTGATCTTCCTGTTAAAAATATTCTTCGCATTAAACCGGTTAATGATTCGATGCAGTTCAAGGACGGCGATATACTGGCTCTCATTACCATCGTCGGCGAACGGAGCAAGATACAGTTTAACTGCACCTATACTCCGGACAGAAATAAAGCCGTGAGTAACGTCGACGTTAAGACTGAAGACATGGCAAGCTACGTTAATGTAAACGTAGATATGCCGAAGGCGCAGATGCGCAGACTTGCATGGTCCATATGGAACGACGGACACAAATATTTTGACGTGTCCCGCGAAGATTACAGGCTGCGCATTACCTTAAATAACATCTATACAATAAAGGGATATTTCTTTATTGACGTGTCAATCAGAAATAAAACGAATATCGAATATGATGTTGACCAGATACGCTTCAAGATTGAAGACAAGAAACAGACAAAGGCGACCAACTTTCAGCAAATTGAAATGGAGCCTGTATTATCAATCAATGAGGGCGACAAGTTCACAAAGGAATACCGTAATATTTATATATTTGATAAATTTACTTTTCCCGATGAAAAAGTGTTTACCGTTGAAGTGGCAGAAAAGCAGGTTTCCGGCAGAACGGTTATATTGCGTATCGACTATGCGGATATTCTGAATGCCGACGCATTCAAAAGAAGTCTGTTATTTTAAATCCGTGAGATATGAAAAAGTGCATCATCATTTTTTGCAGCCTGTTTGTTTTTTCCCCTTTATTAAAAGCGGGTGATGGCGATTATTACGTGTCTTTGTCCGGAGGTTTTTTGCACTATAAAGCGATGAGCTATGAATTGACCCTGGAAAAAACCCTCCGATATCATCATGCATGGGAAATGGGACTTGATTATTATAATCAGACTTTTTCACGCCCGATAGATGCATCCGGCAAACGGTTCAGGTATCAGGCCCTGTTGTTTGAGGGTGCGTACAAATACAACCTTGTGCGCTACCGGAACGCAAACCTTCGTTTTCGTGGTGCGGCAGGAATAGGAGTAAACGAACGTGACAGGTTTACGCTTTCGCTTTCTCCGGGATTTGAGTATACATATACCTGTCCCTCCAACATTCAGCTGTTCATTCAGGAAAAAACACAGTTTTCATTCTGGACTGCCAATCACAGCTGGTTTCGGGCAGGTATAATGATTGGCATCAAGATACCGTTACGTTTCAATTAATTATCGTGTTATGAAAAAAACAGATTACTGCAATGCACTGTCAAAAACGTTTATTTCAGGAACGGTCTTTACTGTTGCCGTCCTTACAGGATGCGGCAGGGATGAAGACCCGGTAAACGAAGAATCGGGTGATCCGTACAAGTTCAGGATTGAAATATCCTGCGAACATCCGGAATTATATAATGTCGGAATATCTCTCGGCAGTTATAACTACGTGGAAAATGGTCTTCCCCGTACCGGATGGCTTTCCGATCCGGATAATTTTGTTGAAGAACTGCCGTCTCCACTAGTGAAGGAATACGAAATACCCGGTAACTTCACAAAATTCTTTATTGATGCCGGAGTATTTGCAAAGGGTATAGTTTTACATGAAAAATTGCTCAATGAAGGAATATCAGGTAAATTGACTGTCAACAACCGGATAATCGCTTCATCATCCGCTAAATTCGGCTGGGTCTGCAATATTGTTTATAATGCGGCTAAAAAAAAGTACGTTATTAAATACTCTGACGGAAACGATGTTGAACTCGACAAGCTGAACTGATTATGAGAAAGCTGTTTGCTTTACCGGTTGCTGCTGTTTTTTATTTCTCTGCTTTCGCTCAAACAAATTTGAACTCCGCTTGGGACGAAGTAAAGCAAAAGATAAATGACGGTACAATGAATACCGGCGATTACGATCTTTTCGGATTGGGATTGGGCGGTCTGGTCAACGACTTTGATTTAAACGGAATTACAGGCGGCGGAATGAAAGTCCTTGATTTCGGAAAGGGAGGATTTATGGGAGATCTGTTCGGCGGCTTATTTGGCGGTTTATTTGGAAAAGACCTTATGGGTGCGATGGGTATTGAAGAACTGCATAACGATGCGAGCCTTAACAGTAATTTGACATGGGGAATCGTTATGACTACCAAATTATTGTCGCCTCAAATCAACAAAAGGGAAAGAGAAATCATGACCAGGCAGGACACGATCAATATGCGAATCGAACAGCTTTATAAACTGGAACTGCTTACGGTACGGTATATGAGTAAAAAACAGTCTGACGCTGTCGATATTGAGGATGAAGCAAATTTCATGAAACTGGCGCAGGATATTACTTATTATTATAAAGAGTGTACCGCTTTATGCGACAGGGGAACGGGTCTTGACAAAACCAAACAGGCGTTGCAAGTCAAACTTTTGACAAGGTCGACACGTATTGCGTTGAAAATATTTGACTTTGCAAAAAAAGACGGCAATAAAAATTTGCTTCACAATCAGGACAGGGACGAACTTATTACGTTTGTTTACGATACTTTGCGGGAGATGCGCGGTGTTTTCGCAAATGCTTATCGTGAGTTGAGTGTGGCCGCACATTACAGTGATTTGTATGGTATTAATAATTAATATATTATGAAATTTACGATTGTAATATTTCTTTCATTTGCTTATTTCCCTGTTATCCGGGCACAGAATGGTGGTGGGAGCGGCGGCGGAAGTGGCGGCGGTGTTAAATTTGAAATTTTTCACGTCGATTTGGTTCCGCTTACTTCCGCGTATGGGGCAAGTGAACTTATCTTCGAGCAAACAATGGAGAGTACGATGGACAGGATTATTAAAGCCCAGGCTGTTACCGATTCCATGTTTTACAAAATGGTAATTCTTGAAGAAAAGACGCAGGAATATCAGCGTAACCTGCAGGCTCATCTTCTCCGATCATTGAACGGAGACTATATTCAGGATATGATAGGGATGATTCAGGATAATCAAACATGGATGGATGTTTACGCCGGCAATTATCCCGAATACAGGGAGCTTGTTGATGATTCGAAAAAGTACGTTGTCGGACGCGCTAAAGAAATCAGGCGCTACATTGATAACGTTTCCATGAAAACCGGCAATGAGGGCAGACTTGATAATAAACAGCGTAACGACTTGAACTTGTATGTTATAGGTGAACTTAAAAAACTCTGTTATGTTTCGCAAGGTTTACGCCGTATGCTTGGTGTGGCGCATCCACAGCAAAACAGTAATTTGAAAATTCCGGTTAAGAAAGATTGATCATGAAAAGAACGATTGTCATTTTTGTTTTTTCCGTTTTACTGATACCCCATCTAAAGGCTCAGTACTGGGATTGGGTTACGGATGAAAAGAGTACGGAAGCATTTATCTCGAATTACGGTGTGCAAATTGTTAAATTATATGAGTGGCTTGGCTGGTACAAGTTGATACAGATAGACCAGGATACAATTGCGGCAAAGGCAACCTTTATTCACATGGTAAGGGATAGCCTGTTCAAGTCATTACAGGACGTTGAGTTTATTGATAACGGAAAGGACGAGGAATTAATACGCACCGTGTTCAACGAAATTAACATGTACTATGGCAAGATACGGGAACAGACGTCAGCGCATGCCGATTTTAAAGATTCATGGACGAATTACAGTAAGTTCGTTACCGATCATTCGCGTGATTTGCTCGCAATGGCTGACATGGCAACTGCCGGAAAGGATGAAAAGAATCTTTTGGATAAAAACCAGCGGCTTGCCTTGCTGGCTTATGTTCTGAAAGAGCTGAGAGGATTGAGAGCGCTGTCGAAAGAAACATACGAAATGCTTGACGTTGCAATCAAAGGATATGAGGCTTTAAACTCCAATAAAAAATAGGCTTGATGGACGGCGAATCTCCCGAATTGAAAAAAATGCACGACTTTCTGCGTGCCGCGATTTATTTCCTGCTGTTTGTGGAAATAATCATTTTTATTCATTACGACTATGGCAGGAATTGGAATGTTATTATTGGAAAACTCTCGAAGATAGTTTTCTTCAGTAATATATTTTACTCTAAATTTTTTATTCTGTTGATAATCATCTTTACCTGTATCGGAACAAAGGCAAAGAAGAAACTCGAACTTAAACCGTTGCAGGATATTACTTTTCCGGTTTTTATCGGGTTGATACTTTTTTTCGGAAGCGCATTTTCGGCAAGTGCGGGCACGCAGTTGTACCGCTCTTTGTCATGGACCGATTATGTCTATATTGCTACAGCCATAGCCGGTACGGTACTGCTTAACGTTGGTTTCGACAATATTTCAAAGTTTGTGCAGCACAATCTTATGAAAGACCGCTTTAATGTTGAAAACGAATCGTTTGAACAAACAGAAAAGCTACTGGAAACGCCTTATTCGGTCAATATCCCGATGTCGTTCTATTACAAAAAACACCGGCACAAAGGCTGGATTAATATCGTCAATCCATTCCGCGGGACGCTTATCATCGGAACGCCCGGCAGCGGCAAGTCGTTTACCTTTGTCAATTCGTATATCCGGCAGATGTCGGCGAAAGGATTTGCTCTTGCCGTATATGACTTTAAGTTTCCCGATCTTGCCAAACTGACCTATTATCAATTTCTTAAAAACAGGCAGAAAGGCATTCTTCCGGCAAATGCAAAATTTAACGTCGTCAATTTTTCCGACGTGGAAAAATCAATACGCTTTAATCCGATAAAGCATGAATACATACCGACTTTGGCGGCCGCGCTTGAAACGTCGCAGGCTTTGATCGAGGCGCTGAAAAAAGGTGCGGCCAATGCGGATGGCGGCGGCAACGAGCAGTTCTTCACACAGTCCGCAGTAAACTTTGTGGCGGCGGTCATTTATTTTTTCTCCAAATACGAAGATGGAAAATACAGCGATTTGCCTCATGTAATATCATTCATGAATGCTTCTTACGATGATGTTTTTGGCGTTCTCTACACGGATATGGAACTCCACAGTATCCTGTCTCCGTTCCGTACGGCATATATCAATAAGGCCAATGACCAGTTGGAGGGACAGGTCGGCAGTGCAAAAGTGCAGATTTCACGCCTGGCGACTAAAGAGAGTTTTTGGGTACTGACGGAAGACGAGAATAAGGGACCCGTGAACCTGAAAATAAGTGATAAGAATGATCCGGGTTATATTATTATCGCGAACAGTCCCGAAACGCAGGAGATTAACAGTGCATTGAACGCCTTGATGCTTAACCGGCTTGTTCGCCTGATTAACTCGAAGGGCAATTTGCCGTCCGCCATTATCATAGACGAGTTGCCGACGCTTTACTTTCATAAGATAGCAAACCTGCTTTCAACCGCCCGAAGCAACAGAGTCGCTGTCGTACTTGCCCTGCAGGAACTGCCGCAGTTAAAGGCTGCTTACAGCCGGAACGGAGCAGAGGAAATATGCGCCGTTATCGGAAACATTCTCGCTGGGAGTGCAAGAAATAAGGAAACGCTCGACTGGCTCGAAAAAATATTCGGGAAAGTGAAACAACTGAAGACAAACATATCCATTGACCGTAACCGGCAGACCGTTTCGCTCAATGAAAATATGGATCTCCTTGTGCCGGCGTCAAAAATAGCGGCGCTTCAAACGTCTGAATTTGTCGGTCAGATCGCTCTTGATTTCGGTATTACGGAAGATGACGTAAAAAGTACAATGTTTCATTGCCGGACGGAACTTGATATTGACGCCATCCAACGTGAAGAAAGTCATTATTTTGACACGCCTTCCTACTATACATTCGAATCGGATGACGCTCAATACGGGATACTTATGGATCATTTTGAACACATAAATAACGAGACGAAAGATTTAATCGCAAGGATAATTGCTGAAAATGACGATTCGGAATAAAGACGGATAACTGTTTTATTTGTCTTTCGCTTCTGTTGAGAAGCGCGATACACGTCAGGCGTAGCCGTAACAGGAAGACCGAATGTTATGGCTGTCCGGAAGTTATCCTTTCCATTTATCGGGAATCAAAGCGTCCTGTTTTTGCATAACCCGCGGATAATACTTCTGTAAAAAACATTTTTTTATTTTGTATAATTGGAAATATCGGACTATTCATGTAATTTTGTCAAACGAATCAATACGAAACTGATATGAAAACAATATCCATCACTCCGGCCAAC
>JAIRZF010000248.1 GCA_031267385.1 Dysgonamonadaceae bacterium
AATTGTTGTCCGGTTTGGCCTTTGGCATAGAATGTACGGGAAACCTGCGCCCCGCCAAAAGAACGGTTGTCGAGCAAACCGCCGTATTCACGGGCGAAAGGTACTCCCTGGGCTACACACTGGTCGATAATACTGTTGGAAACTTCCGCCAGACGGTATACGTTCCCTTCGCGTGCACGGTAGTCGCCTCCCTTGATCGTATCATAGAACAAACGATAGATGGAGTCTCCATCGTTTTGATAATTTTTTGCAGCATTGATACCCCCTTGTGCAGCAATAGAGTGTGCGCGACGGGGAGAATCCTGAATGCAGAAGTTCAACACATTAAATCCCATTTCACCGAGGGACGCGGCGGCAGAAGCCCCGGCAAGGCCGGTACCTACCACGATAATATCCAAACGGCGTTTGTTTGCAGGGTTCACCAGTTTTTGGTGATTCTTATAATTAGTCCATTTCTCAGCCAATGGACCCTGAGGTATTTTTGCATCTAATATAGTACTCATAATCTGTTTTTTTCTTTAAATTCCACATCCGCCGTTGCAGAATGATTTAGCATAAAAATAAACCGTTACAAAGGCAAATCCCAAACAAATAAGTGTCGCTACGATCTGTCCAATCACTTTCCAGCGGTTGAGCCATACGGTGTTACTCCATCCAAGAGTTTGGAATGCACTCCAAAAACCGTGAGACAAGTGGAACCAAAGCGCCACATACCATATCAGATAAGCAACCACTACCCAGGTTTGGCTGAAGTAATAGTTGATAAATTCAGCTCCGGCCTGTGGAGATGTCATATTTCCTCCCAGTTCTACCGTATGATGCCCCATGAGTTCGGTGAACATCATTTTATACCAGAATTGCGCAAAGTGCAGCAACATAAATCCGATGACAATAACTCCCAAAACGAACATGTTTTGAGATGCCCAACTGACATGTTTTGGACGTGAATTTACCGCATAATGGTCATTCCCTCGAGCTTTACGGTTTTGTAATGTAAGCATAGCGGCATAAAGAAAATGGAGAAATACAATCGCACCTAATCCGATGGTTGCCGCAACTGCATACCAGTTGGCACCCAAAAGAGCACAGATGGTGTTATAAGCTTCCTCCGAAAATACAGCCGCCACGTTCATCGATACGTGGAACAGCAGGAACAGCAACAGAACGATACCCGATACACTCATGATAACTTTCTTGCCAATAGAAGAGTTAAATAGCCAACACATAGAACTTTGTTTTAAATTTTGATTTTAGTAGTTTCGTATTTTGCGCACAAAATTAGGCTAATAAAGGATAAGAAGCAAGTAATTATGGAAATATTTCTTTAATTAGAATGATTCTAATGTTTTGTCTGATTTTATGATTAATTTTGAAATCTGAATAAATTGATAAAACATGAATGGCAGGATAGAATTGATCACCATATTGGGTCCGACGGCATCGGGGAAGACGGCTTTTGCAGCTCAGTTGGCGGCGGCGCTCGGCACTGAAATCATCGGCGCTGATTCCCGTCAGGTCTATCGAGGCATGACGCTCGGCACAGGCAAAGATCTGGCCGATTACACAGTAAATGGAAAGCAGGTGCCTTACCATTTGATCGATATTTGTGATCCCGGGGAAAAATACAATGTGTTTGAATACCAGCACGATTTTCATAAAGTTTATGAGCAGATAAAGGCAAAAGGGAAATTGCCTGTTCTTTGTGGCGGGACAGGGTTGTATATCGAGTCTGTATTGAAAGGATACAGATTATTGGATGTGCCTGAAAATCCCGAATTACGGAATCGGCTGAAAGACAAAAGTTTGAAAGAGTTGGAAGAACTATTGGGTTCGTATAAAAAATTACATAATAAAACAGATCTGGATTCTGTCCAGAGAGCAATCAGGGCAATTGAAATAGAAGAATATTATCTTTTACAGGAGCCGGACAAAACTCAATTTGAACCTGTTGACAGTTTAATAATAGGTATAAATATAGATCGGGAATGGAGGCGCGATAAGATCAGCAAAAGATTAAAATCCCGGTTGGAAGAAGGAATGTTGGATGAGATCAGGACTTTACTGGATTCCGGAATTACTCCGGAAGAGTTGATTTACTATGGTTTGGAATATAAATTCCTGACCCTGCATGTCATTGGAAAACTTGGTTTTGATGAAATGTTCAATCAATTGGAAATTGCAATCCATCAGTTTGCCAAACGGCAGATGACCTGGTTCCGCGGAATGGAGCGCAGAGGATCTCAAATACATTGGATCGATGCGGGGATACCGGATTCAGAGAAAATCGGAATGGTGAAAGAGGCAATGAACACTATTTCGGATCAACGGGTCTGAATCCGGTTGATCACTTTTTCAATCACTTCAGGAAAATGTTCATATTCAAGCGCGTGTATTTTTTCTGCAACATCCTGTGGAGTATCCGTCGGTAGTACCTTGCATCCGGCTTGAAAAATAATCTGTCCTTCATCGTAATTCTCGTTCACATAATGAATTGTAATTCCGGATTCATTTTCTCCGGAAGCAACAACGGCTTCGTGGACATGCATCCCATACATGCCTTTTCCCCCGAATTTTGGTAATAATGCCGGATGTACATTAATAATATGGTGCGGGTATGCATTTAAAATGTTTTCCGGAATTTTCAGAAGGAAACCTGCTAAAATGATCAAATCGATCTTTTCTTTTTTCAGAAGTGTTAAAACTTCACCCTCTTCAAATTCTGATTTTTTGAAAGTATAGGATGGGATATTTAATTTTTTTGCTCGTTCATGGACAAATGCATCCACTTTATTACAAACAATCAACGGAAATGTAACATGGTCATTGTCAGCAAAATAATTAATAATGTTCTCTGCATTTGATCCGGATCCGGAAGCAAAAATGGCAATTTTTTTCATGTTTATTAAAATTATTTATTATCTTCATGTAATGCACAAATTTTTAATTAGTGTGCATTTTTTTTTGATTTTACTTTTTTGTTTCAAGAATAATGCGTTCCTTTGCATCGCAAAAATAAAAAGTAATATTTTATTATTCACTAAAATTTAAAAATTATGTCTGAAATTGCATCAAGAGTTAAAGCTATTATCGTTGACAAACTCAGCGTTGAAGAATCTGAAGTTACAAACGAAGCAAGCTTTACTAATGACCTGGGAGCTGATTCTCTCGACACAGTTGAAATGATCATGGAATTTGAAAAAGAATTTGGTATTTCTATTCCGGACGATCAAGCTGAGAAAATCAGCACTGTAGGCGACGCGATCTCTTATATCGAAGCTAACTCAAAGTAAGAACAAACTCAATTTTAAAACCGCATGGAATTAAAAAGAGTAGTTGTAACGGGTCTGGGAGCCATTACTCCATTGGGTAACGATGTGAAAACCACATGGGGATCCATGCTTGAGGGAGTAAGTGGGGCCGGACCCATTACTTTATTTGATGCATCGAAATTCAAGACGCAATTTGCATGCGAAGTGAAAGGATTTAATCCGGAAGAACATTTCGACCGCAAAGAACTCAGGAAATTCGACAGGTATTCCCAATTTGCCGTTGTTGCAGCAAAAGAAGCCGTTACGGATTCAGGGCTGGACAACGAAAAAACCGATCGCGACCGTGTCGGGGTCGTTTTTTCGTCTGGCATCGGGGGTATCGACACGTTTGATAAAGAGGTTGGATATTATTTCCAACACGAAGATATAGGACCAAAATTCAATCCGTTTTTTATCCCGAAAATGATCAGCGACATTGCAGCAGGTCATGTTTCTATGATATACGGGTTTAGAGGTCCAAACTATGGTACGGTTTCAGCTTGCGCTTCTTCTACTAATGGCGCTATTTCGGCATTTGACCTGATTCGTCTGGGAAAAGCCGATGCTATTGTGACCGGAGGAGCTGAAGCTGCTATTACAGCATCGGGAGTGGGTGGTTTCAATGCGTTGACCGCTTTGTCCACACGTAATGATTCCCCACAAACAGCTTCACGCCCGTTCAGTGCAAGCCGTGAGGGCTTTGTGATGGGAGAGGGCGCCGCTTGTCTGGTTCTTGAAGAACTGGAACATGCAAAAGCCAGAGGAGCAAAAATTTATGCTGAAATAGCCGGTGGAGGTATGTCGGCTGATGCCTATCACCTCACGGCGTCTCATCCCGAAGGATTAGGCGCAATGCTTGTAATGCGCAATGCTTTGATTGATGCGGGAATGAATCCGGAAGATATTGATTATATCAATGTTCATGGAACATCTACCCCGGTTGGAGATCCTTCGGAATGTAAGGCGATCAAGGAAGTATTCGGCGATCATGCTTATGAATTGAATATCAGTTCCACAAAATCAATGACAGGCCATATGTTGGGCGCTGCAGGTGCAACCGAGGTTTTGGCTTGTGTTATGGCAGTAGTAAATGATGTTGTCCCTCCGACAATTAACCATGCGGATGGTGATGAAGATCCTGAAATCGACTATGAGCTGAATTATACCTTTAATAAACCACAGGAACGTAAAATAGGAGCCGCTCTTTCAAATACTTTTGGTTTTGGAGGACATAATGCTTGTATTATCGTCAAAAAATTTGTGGATTAATCGAGTGATAGGCGATTTGATAAAAAAAATGAGGCTCTTTCTTCACCCGAAGAGGGGGTCTTATTTCGCATTTTACAGGATTCTGGGTTTCTTTCCCAAGAAACTGGATATCTACGAAGAAGCGTTGCTGCATAAATCATCCTCAAAAGAGAAACAAAACGGCAGGTATTTGAATAATGAACGTTTGGAGTTTCTTGGCGATGCGATACTGGATGCAGTGATAGCCGATCTGGTATTTCAAAAATTTCAGAATAAAAATGAGGGATTTTTGACGAATACCCGTTCTAAAATCGTAAAACGGGAAACTCTGGATATGGTAGCCCGTAGTTTAGGCCTCAATAAAGTTATCGTTTCTTCCCTGAGGGCGAATTCTCAGAAAAATCATATCCTTGGAAATGCATTGGAAGCATTGATCGGGGCAATATATCTGGATAAAGGCTACAATGTTGCAAGGAAATTTATCGACGAGAAAGTAATACAACCATACATAAACATCGATCAGATTGCCCGGAAAGAGGTCAATTTCAAGTCAAAATTACTGGAATGGTGCCAGAAGTACAGGATCGACCTGAGTTTTGATGTAATTGAACGTTTTACAGATGAGGAAAATAATCCGATATTCCAGAGCCAGGTTGCATTGAATGGACTGTGGAGTGGAACAGGTACCGGTTATTCTAAAAAAGAATCCCAACAACAGGCCGCCAGGATGGCGCTGAAAAAAATAAAATCGGAAAAGAAATTCGTTGATCAGGTTCAGGCCTTATCCTGTTTGGGAGGTGGAGGAACGGAGAGCAATGAAAGCATTACAGAAAGCGGGGAAACAAATTCTTTCGAAACCCCGGTTTGAAATGTTAATAAATGAAAAATAAAAAACGACTTTAAGTATTAATCCTTAACTTTGTCAGGTTAACAAAAAATATTCAATCTTTAAATTAGCATAACATATGAAACGTACAATTCTTGTTATATTATGTGCTATATTTGCCTCTACTGTAGCATTTGCTCAAGGAAAACCCGTCGCAAAATTTGAAAAAACAACTCATGATTACGGGCAGGTATCGGAAGAAGATGGTAATGTCAGTTATAAATTTGTTTTTACGAATGAAGGAGATGCCCCGCTTGTGATCACAAATGTGACTGCATCCTGCGGATGTACTACTCCGGAATGGACTAAGGAACCAATTGCTCCAAAAACAAAAGGTAGTGTAACCGTAACATATGGAGCGAAAGGACGCCCGGGACCGATTTCAAGAACAGTTTCTGTTTATACAAATCAGGGAGACGCACCTATCGTATTGAGTATCAAGGGTAATGTTAGCCCTAAACCGCTTACGCCGGAAGAAAAATTTCCCGTAGAAATGGGGAATCTGCGTTTGAAAGATCTTACATTGAATTATGGTAATATAACTATCGGCGGACAGAAAGTGCAAATTTTAGACGTGTATAATGCCGGTACGACCGCATTGACGCTGAAATACGAAAAACTTCCCAAATATATTACAGTGAAAACAGAGCCGGCTTCCATTCCGGCAAAGACAGAAGGAAAGTTGATCGTCATCTTTAACTCGGCTGTAGCAAAAGAATACGGGAGATTTACAGGTTCTTTCGGGCTACTTGTGAATAATTCGAAGCCGGTCAGTAATCAACTTGGATACACGGCTACGGTTTTGGACGATCTGAAAAATACAGACCCGGCTACTGCTCCTAAACTGGGAATGAGCGCTTCATTTCTGAATTTTGGCCCTATGAGTGAACCGGGAGCCAAGGCCGTACAGGAAATCAAGATATCGAATTCAGGCAAATCGGATCTGTTGATCCGTAAAATTTCTTCCGGTAATCCTGAAATAACCGCTTCTTCTTCAAAATTTGTGGTCAAACCGGGAGAAATTGTGGATGTCAAAGTTGCTGTATCGAAAAAAATAAAAGAGGTGACCAATGCCACTCTGACGATTATTACTAACGACCCGTTCAATACGGTAAACGATATGCGCGTGACTATTCGTCCGTAATATAAACTCAAATCCATGATTCATCCCGAAAATGATCCTCAATACAAAGGATTGGCAGTAAATCAGGGAATTGCCCCTCCTCCTGCCATAAATCCTTATCCGAGAGAAAAAAGGAAACGTCTTGTATATACTCCTTCCGAGTATGTTGAGGGGATTCTGAAGGGAAGTATTACGGTCTTGAGTCAGGCTGTTACCTTGGTCGAAAGCCAAAAATACGAACATCAGCAGTTGGCTCAGGAAATCATAGAAAAATGCCTGCCTTATTCCGGGAACTCCGTCCGGATCGGGATTACCGGCGTACCCGGAGCCGGGAAAAGTACTTCTATTGATGCCTTTGGGATGTATCTGATCAAGGACTGCCGGAAAAAGCTGGCAGTACTTGCCATTGATCCCAGTAGCGAACGATCCAAAGGGAGTATACTGGGCGATAAGACCAGGATGGAAGACCTTTCGCGGGAACAGAATGCATTTATCCGCCCTTCCCCCTCAGCAGGTTCGTTGGGTGGAGTCGCCCGAAAAACCAGGGAAACGATTATCCTCTGTGAAGCTGCCGGTTTTGATACGATCTTTGTCGAAACGGTGGGTGTAGGTCAGTCGGAAACGGCAGTACACTCGATGGTAGACTTTTTCCTTCTCATACAATTAGCCGGAACAGGAGATGAACTTCAGGGTATCAAGCGCGGAATCATGGAGATGGCCGATGGGATTATTGTTAATAAAGCCGATGGGAGCAATATTGAAAAAGCCGGATTGGCGGCTTCACAATTCAGGAACGCTCTCCATTTGTTTCCAATGCCCCAATCGGGATGGAACCCCAAGGTGTTGACCTATTCGGGATACTGCCGGACCGGAATAAAAGAGATTTGGGATATGGTATTTGAATACATGGACTTCGTTAAGTCCAATGGGTATTTTCAGTTCAAACGAAATGACCAGTCCCGGTATTGGATGTATGAAACCATAAATGAATACCTGAAATCTAATTTCTATAATAATCCTGCTGTAGAAAAAGAATTGAAAATAAAAGAACTGCAAGTGTTGAATTCCCGGGTCAGTTCCTTTGTGGCGGCGAAAGAGATGATTGAATTGTGGAGCGGATCCTTTCAAAATGATGCGGAGGCAAGGGTATAAACGATTCATTAAAAAAAAATAATAAGGCCGGTGAAAATAGCATTAATTGGTTATGGAAAAATGGGCAGGACGATTGAGACGATTGCCCGTGACAGGGGACATGAAATTGTAGCAATTATCGATGTGGATAATATTCAGGATTTTGATTCTCCGGATTTCCTTTCCGCAGAGGTGGCTATTGAGTTTACAAGACCCGAAACTGCTGTCGGAAATTTCCTGAAATGTTTTGAACGGGACATCCCTGTGGTAGCCGGGACAACAGGCTGGCTTCAGCAAATGGACGAAATAAAGGCAATTTGTGAAAACGAAGGGAAAACATTTTTCTATGCCTCAAACTATAGTGTTGGCGTTCATGTGTTTTTTGCCGTTAACAAATACCTGGCACGGATTATGAATCAATTCCCTTCATATGACGTTCGTATGGAGGAAGTTCACCATATCCATAAGCTGGATTCTCCCAGTGGAACGGGAATTACCCTGGCAGAGGATATCATATCGGATATAGATCGCAAAAACCGTTGGGAAGAGAGTGAAAAACCTGTTCCTGCCGATGTATTGGCAATCCATTCCATGAGGGAAGGTGAAGTGCCTGGTATCCATTCTGTAATTTATGAATCAGAAGCTGATATCATCAGTATAAAACATGATGCAAAGAACAGGAAAGGCTTTGCATGGGGGGCAGTCCTGGCTGCCGAATTTACCAAAGGAAAGAAAGGCTTCCTGACAATGAACGATATTTTTAATTTTTAGTTTTAATGGACAATGGATAATAAATCAATGGATAATGAATCGCGGATAAAGAAAGCCGGCAAGTCACAATGGATCAAATTTTCCATAATTGCTCTAATATACCTTTTGTTTGCACTTTGGGCAGGTAATATCTGGCTTCTGTTAGGGTTACCTGTTATCTTTGATATCTATGTTTCCAAATATATTCCCTGGGGAGCATGGAAAAAATCCGACAAACCTGCCGTAAAAAAAGTTGTGGAATGGATTGATGCAATTCTTTTTGCTCTGGTTGCAGTTTATCTGATTAACCTGTTTATTTTCCAGAATTATAAGATCCCGAGTTCTTCCCTGGAAAAAACACTTCTTGTAGGTGATTATCTTTTTGTGAGTAAACTTAGTTATGGCCCCAGGGTGCCGAACACTCCCCTGTCTTTTCCTCTGGCGCAGCATACTCTCCCGGTTCTTGATTGTAAATCGTATATAGAGTGGCCACAGTGGGCTTATCATCGTTTGAAAGGATTCGGGAACGTGAAAAGATATGATATTGTTGTTTTTAATTTTCCTGCAGGAGATACTGTCGCCCTGAAGAGACAGAATCCGGATTATTATCAATTCTGCGATATGTATGGTCGCGATGCGGTGTGGTCAAATAAAGATGTGTTTGGAGACATTGTATATCGTCCTGTTGACCGGCGTGAAAATTATGTGAAACGTTGCGTAGGAATGCCGGGAGATACTTTTCAGGTCGTTAATAATAAGGTATATATTGATGGGGTTCCATTGAAGGATCCGAAAGATATGCAGTTGAATTATTTTGTGGAAACTACCGGTACCCGCTGGACGGATAAACAATTCAGGATGCTTAATGTGAGCAAAGAGGATCGTGAATTGTATAACGAAGACAAATCAGCAGTAGAGGTCTTTGATATGTTGGGCATAAAACCCAATAGTTCGGGGACTTACAATCCTGTTTATAAAATTCCCCTGACACAAGATGCTTTGTCCCGGATCAAAAAACTGAATACAGCCAAGAATATTATTGTTGAGCCGGATCCATTCGGAGGAGATTATTTTTATCCGGGAAATCGTTTGAATACAGGTTGGACACGCGATAATTACGGTCCGTTGTGGATCCCGAAAAAAGGCGCTACCATTCCTTTGACCCCCTCAAATATCGGATTGTATTACCGTTGTATTGTAAATTATGAAGGTAATACCCTGAAAGAAGAAGGAGGAAAGGTCTATATCAATGGACAACAAGCCGATAATTATACTTTCGGATACGATTATTATTTCATGCTGGGAGATAATCGGCATAAGTCGGCGGATTCCCGTTCCTGGGGATTTGTTCCGGAAGACCATATCGTTGGAAAACCGATTCTGGTTTGGCTTTCTACAGATAAAGACCGTGGATTTTTTGATGGAGGAATTCGTTGGAAACGTTTGTTCAAGTGGGTTGGAAATGAATGACACGGCCTGGCTGTCGACTGCTTATCTGGCTCCTGTCGACTATTATATGTGTCTTGCGGAATTTAACCAAATCGTTATTGAACAACATTGCAATTACGTTAAACAGACTTATCGTAACCGGTGTACAATTGCTTCGGCCAATGGCCCTCAGGCGTTGAGTGTTCCGGTGGAAAGAACAGGATCAGCCAAATGTCCGACAAAGGACGTCCGTATTTCAGATCATGGAAATTGGCGGCATTTGCATTGGAATGCTATCGTGTCGGCGTATAATTCCACTCCTTTTTTTGAATATTACGAGGATGATTTTCGTCCTTTTTATGAACGAAATTATGGATTCCTGTTTGATTTTAACGAAGCTTTGAGGGAACTCACGTGTCGTTTAATTGATATTGCTCCGAAAGTCTATTCTACATCTTCTTATGGTATTGCAGAAAATAATATTAATGATCCGGACGGCGATCTCTTGAATGATTACAGAGGTATTATTTCTCCCCGGAAAGATCCGTTACATTCTGTATTTGAACCGTATTATCAGGTCTTCGACTCAAAGTTTGGATTTCAACCGAACCTGAGTATTATTGATTTGCTTTTTAATATGGGGCCGGAGTCAGTCTTGTTTTTGAAAAATACGCAAAGCACGATTTTATCAGAATAAATATCCATTCATATCCCTCGCAGGAAAGGGCAGGAGGTCATTGATGCGATGACCGGGAGTTGCATGTCCTTATCCCGGACTTGCATCGCCGCCACATTTAAACACGGAGTAGCACGGAGTTTATTTCACGGAGTACACTGAGTTTAAAACTCTGTGTCACTCTGTGAAATAAACTCCGTGTCACTCCGTGTTTAAAAAATCGAAGAATTAGAGCGCTTACTTCCTGATCACTTTGTAGGTCTTTCCATCGTACTGAACCATGTAGGCGCCTT
>JAIRZF010000230.1 GCA_031267385.1 Dysgonamonadaceae bacterium
GTGGATATGGCCGGATCTTTCAAAGGGAACTACCCAACCCGGGACGGCGAAACGACGATCGACCTGACAAGCTATACCCAAGGCACGTACCTGATTCAGTACGACGGCAAGACGGTCAAAGCAATAAGGAAATAAAAAATAAATAAATGAATAATATGGGGAGCGTCATTTCGGATCGAAATGGCGCTTTTCTTATTTTATGAATACCGTGGATGAACACGTAGGGGCGCACCTGCGTGTGCGCCCTAACCTGCGTGTGCGCCCCGATGATAACAGGGACAGACGCAAAACCAATCGGAAAAGCGTCTGTCTTTTTGGGGACAGAGGCAAAACCAGTCTGAAAAGCCTCTGTCCCCGCGGGGACAGAGGCAAAACAAATCAGAAAAGTGTCTGTCCTTTTGGGGACAGAGGCAAAATCAGTCGTAAAAGCGTCTGTCCCCGCGGGGACAGAGGCAAAACCAATCGGAAAAGTATCTGTCCCCGCGGGGACAGAAGCAAAACCAATCTGAAAAGTGTCTGTCCCGTCATAGGGACAACTGATTTCCGAAGACATCGAACTGATAAAACTTACAGGAAAAGCATACATTCATGTATCTGTTACAGAGACAGGCGAATTGCCGATTCCTCAAAAGCCGTTTTAAATTTTCAATTAAACAGCTTTCTAAAATAATGTTTGATAAATAATCGTTACCTTTGTGTGCGGAATTTGCCGGTTTGTCATTTCCAACCGGATAAAATCAATAAAATTTATTTATAAACCCAATAAAAGAACGAATTTATGGAAATTGTAAAAATCGTTGGTAGAGAAATTCTGGATTCAAGAGGGAATCCGACCGTAGAAGTTGATGTACATTTGTTGTCGGGAGTTGTGGGACGCGCTGCCGTTCCGTCCGGCGCTTCAACGGGAGAAAACGAGGCTTTGGAATTACGCGACGGCGACAAAAAACGTTATTTAGGTAAAGGTGTTTTGAAAGCTGTTGAAAATATCAATACTGTAATCGCTCCGGCTTTGATTGGAATGAGTACTCTGGAGCAACGTGCTATCGACCTGAAAATGATCGCACTGGATGGCACGAAAACCAAATCGAAATTAGGCGCTAACGCTATTTTGGGAGTTTCTCTTGCTGTTGCAAAAGCCGCTGCCGAATACCTTTGCATCCCATTATACCGTTACATCGGCGGAACAAATACTTTCGTATTGCCGGTGCCGATGATGAACATTATTAACGGGGGTTCTCACTCGGACGCCCCGATTGCTTTTCAGGAATTTATGATCCGTCCGGTAGGAGCTTCTTCTTTCCGTGAAGGCCTGAGAATGGGAGCAGAAGTATTTCACTCGTTAAAAAAAGTATTGCACGACAGGGGTTTGAGTACGGCTGTAGGTGATGAAGGCGGTTTTGCCCCCGTATTGAAAGGAACTGAAGACGCTCTTGAATCGATCATCAAAGCCATCGAATCAGCCGGTTACAAAGCAGGTTCTGATGTCATGATCGGCTTGGATTGCGCTTCTTCCGAGTTCTACAAAGACGGAATTTATGATTATTCCAAGTTCGAAGGCGCAACCGGCGCAAAACGCACCTCTGCTCAACAAGTTGAATTCCTTGCCGAACTGGCAGCTAAATATCCTATCGACTCCATCGAAGACGGTATGGCGGAAGGCGACTGGGATGGTTGGAAACTCTTGACGGACAAAATCGGAAGTCAATGTCAACTGGTTGGAGACGACCTGTTCGTAACCAACGTGGAATACCTGAAGAAAGGAATCGAATTAGGTTGCGCTAACTCAATCCTGATCAAGGTAAACCAAATCGGTTCTTTGAGTGAAACCTTGGATGCTATCGAAATGGCTCACCGTCATGGATATACTTCCGTAACCTCCCACCGTTCGGGTGAAACAGAAGATGCAACGATTGCAGATATCGCCGTCGCTACCAACTCCGGACAGATCAAAACCGGTTCTTTGAGCCGTTCCGACCGCATGGCTAAATACAACCAATTACTTCGTATCGAAGAAGAATTAGGTAGCCTGGCCGTTTACGGATACAAAAGGGTAAAATAATCTGATAATTATCAGCACGAACAAACCCGGTTGGCCCTGCTGACCGGGTTTGTTCGTTTTATTTGATAAAAATAATTATATTTGCACATTAAACTTAAATCGCATTTGACAATGAAATCATTAAAATTTATTTTATTACTGTTGATTTGTTCCCTGATTGGGATAAACATGCAGGCGCAAGGTCTGAAAGCATTCAAGTTGCCTAACGGACTAAGTGTTTTTATCTGGGAAGATGCATCGTCTCCCAACGTCTTCGGGAGGATCTCCGTAAATGTGGGAGCCAAGGAAGACCCCGAGGAATACACAGGCCTGGCGCATTATCTGGAACATATGATGTTCAAAGGAACGGAAAAAATCGGCGCTCTCGATTGGGCAAAAGAAAAACCGGTTTACGAGCAAATCATCGTCAAATACGATGAAATGGCGAAAGAAACCGATCCTGAAAAACGAAAAGTGATTTCCAAAGAAATCAATGATCTGACAAAAGAAGCTGCAAAATATAGTTTGTCGAATGAATTTTCAAACCTGACTTTGGCTATGGGAGGAGAAGACCTGAATGCAGGAACTTCATACGATTATACGATCTACCATAGCTCTTTCCCTCCGGGAGAAGTGTATAAGTGGCTGGAATTGAATTCAGAACGCCTGATCAATCCTGTCTTCAGAAATTTTCAACCGGAACTGGAAACTGTTTATGAAGAATATAACCGGGGACAGGATCAACAATCACGTAGAATTAGTGAGTTTATTACCCGTAATCTGTTTGCAGGACATCCCTATTCACGTTCTATTATCGGATTATCACAGCATTTGAAAAATCCGCAATTGAGCCAGTTAATCAAATTTTATAACGATTGGTATGTCCCTTCCAATATGGCGTTAATACTCGTAGGTAATATCAAGACGAACGAGGTTCTTCCCATAATCAGGGAAAAGTTCGGCCGTTTGGAAAACAAACCTGTCCCGGAAAAAAAAGTATATCCGGAAACTGAACTCAAAGGTCGTAAAGAATTCTCTGCAAAGATCGCCTACACACCGGAAGTCCTTCTGGCTTACAAAGGGATTACCTCTTCGGACGAAGACGATATTGCCTTGGATATTTGTGTTTCCATACTCTCTAACGGTAACAAGACCGGACTTCTGGACAAACTGGCTCTCGATGGCGACGTGCTGGGAGCAGGAGCTTCTGCCGAGTCGCTTCTGGATCGTGGAACTATTTCGGTATATGCAATCCCTGCTTACGATATGAATCAGCGGCGTTTTGAATCTCTAAAATCGGCGGAAAAACTGATACTGAAAGAAATAAAAAAATTGCAGGACGGACAATTCGAAGACTGGCTGGTACAGTCCGTCAAAAGTAAAATGATCCGTGAATATGACCTGATGATGGAATCGAACGAAAGCAAAGCGGGCGCCATATCCGGAGTTTTCCTTGCCGGACGTGATATGGGAGAGTTGCTTAACTATAAAGAAATGGTTTCTGAAATTACAACGGAACAAATCAAAGAGATCGCAAAGAAATATTTCGGCCCGGATTATATGGCTTTCATGTTGAATGACGGAAAACCTCCTAAAGGAGAAAAACTGGAAAAACCGAAATACGATCCTATTTTACCTGTGAGAGGCGCCGAATCTGCATATGCAAAAGAATTTGCACATCTTCCCGTTAAAATGGGAATTGCGAATTATGCAAATATGAATGAAATACAGGAACGGAAAATCAACGATCGCTCGAAACTGTTTTATACTAAAAATCCGGAAAATGACGTGTTTACTTTGATATTGAAATTTGGGATAGGAACAGAAAAAATGCCTAAACTGGCATTAGCCGCGGCTTTGATGAATAACGCCGGAATCATGGGACAAATGGACGCCCAGACTGTGAAACAGGAGTTCAGTAACCTGGGCGCTACCTGTCGCTACACTGTGGACGGTAATTATTTGTATGTTACCCTGTACGGATTTGAAGAAAGCTTGGAAGCGTCCTGTAATTTGTTGACTCGTCAGATCCTGCTTCCTAAACTGGATGAAAAACAAATGAACAATCAAAAAAGCCCTTACTATCAAGCGCGTGCAATGGAAAAAACATCGACTGAAAATATGGCGTCAGCGATGAATCAATATGTTCTCTATCAAGACAAATCAAGTTATATCAATCGCTTGTCCCTGGAAGAGATCCGGGAGATAACCGTGAGTAACCTGACCGGAGAATTCCAACGGGCTACCGATTATGAAGCGGAAATCCATTATGCAGGAGCTATGGATTTGGAATCGGTATATGATATTTTAAGTAAAAACCTGCCGTTAAAAGAAGGAGAAAAGCCGTCTACCTCTCCCGAAGTAAAAGACCGTGTTGAATACCGGGAAAATACGATTTATTTCCTGTCCAACAGTGACGCACAACAAAGCTCAATATCATTTTACATTCAGGGGGATGACTATAATCATGAGAGTGATGTATACCGCTCAACTTTCAACCAGTATTTTGCCGGTGGTTTCAGCGGATTGGTTCTTCAGGAAATTCGCGAATACCGTTCAATGGCCTATACCGCAGGTGCGGCATACCTGAATCCTCCCGTTGAAGGTAAAAAAACATACCTTATAGGACAATTGGGTACTCAATCCGACAAAACGGTAGAAGCCATCGATGTTTTCATGGAATTGATCAATAACATGCCGGAATATACCGACCGTATGCCGATGATCAAAAACTACATGAAAGAAACAGCTCTTACGGAAAAACCCCATTTCAGATCCGCCAGCCAGATTTATGAAGTCTGGAAGAGAAGAGGATATGCCAAATCTCCCGCAGAAACCAATATGAGTAAAATCGACAATCTGACATTCGATGATATAGTTCGGTTTTATAATCAGAATGTAAAAGGCCGACCGGTAGCAATCGGTATTGTTGGTGATCCGAAACTGGTTGACCTGAAAGCTTTGGAGAAATATGGTAAAGTAGTGAAAGTGAACGTAGGCAAATTATTCAGCGATAAATAATAAAAAAAAGCCGGGTTTGCTGAAGTTGTTCATTAAAAAATCCACGTGATATTGAACTTCGCAAACCCGGCAAATTTAGGATAAGAGCTAATGTACTCTTTCCGGAAATATTATTTTACCATCCCGGATTCTGAACGAGATTCGGATCTTTTTGTAATTCGGATTGCATAATCGGCCAGTAATAGTGTTTAGGAGTATCGAATATCCTGGTTTCCACGCAATACCTGTCCATTCTGTATTTTTTACCGTTTATTTCAATCTTACCGTCCGGGTCTTCCTCCGGCCTCATACCATTGATCATGCGTTGGCATTTCGGATAAGATTTACGATATTGATTCCAGTAATTTTTCGAACGTTCGGAATTAGTAGGGCCTGCAGCCATCCATAGCTGTTCCTTTTCTGTTTCCGGTTGACTTGTCGGCTCCAGATATAAACGGCAGTCAAAGGTTCTCTTGTTCTCATAAAAGAATTCGACACGACGTTCCCGTTTAATATAATCTCTCATCAGTTCTTTGTTTGTCATACATTCCGGGGGCATTGGCGCCATGAAAGAACGTTCCCTTACGGTGTTCACGAGATTGTATATCTCCTGGTTCGGGCCGGTAGTCTCATTGACGGCTTCCGCATAAATGTATATGAATTCCGGCAATCTCCAGATCGGCGGGCAACTTATCGAAACGCTCCCGTTTCTGTTCCAGGCTTCTTGCATATATTTACGCAAGTAATATCCGGTAGTAGTCGCATTACTTGCACCGATCCTGTTTGCACCTTCCGCCGTATTTATCAGCGAAGGATTATTACTTCCGTCACGAAAAGTTGCCCCGTGGAAAATAATATCACGATAAAACCGTGGATCGCGCTTTACGGAAACATAGGGATTCTCATCGTCATATCCATCGGAAACAGCCCTGTCACTGTAAACCGGATAACCGTAACCGTCGGGAGAGATATACTCGTACTCGTCTACCTGCTCCTGTACCGGCTGTTGACGAGACCCGCCACCACGGCTGGGAGGATATACATCTCCGAACCAGCCTTCATATTTGTCTTTTGTAACAAACCACACAAATTCATTTTTGAATGCATCCAGATCATAATACATGTCCCAGAGACGCCTGTATACCGTTGAATTATTACAGTCTTTACCTCCGCTATCGTTAAAATCCGTAGCAGTATATTTAGCATATAGTGCATAGCGTGATTTTCCGTCATCGCCTTTGAGATCAAGCAAAGCCTTAGCCGCATCACGAGCGCTTTGCCAGCGGGCGGCATTATATGAATATTCGGATTCAAACACGCGACCACCGTTATAACCGTACTGAGAAGCTCCGTTATACAATGGCGCCGCAGCCGTCCAGCGAGCAATCGCAATCAGTCCCAGGCAGGCGCCCTTATCGGCGCGGGCAAATTCAATACCCCAATGATTCGAAGGTAAATGCTTGGCGCCTTCATTCGCATCCGCCACAATTTTCTCAACGATTGCATGTACCGATTCCTTTTCAAAATCCATCGAATGGTCAGCATTAACAACATAGTCTAAATACGGAACTTCTCCATACATACGTACCAACAGATAATGCAGGTATCCTCTGATAAAATAAATTTCGCCGACTCTTTTCTGCAGATTACCCGGATTAAGCGGATCATCGGGAGTTTTGTATTTTTCTATTCCGGCAAGAATTACATTTGCCCGGCGTATCGTATTGTATATCCCGTTCCAGAACATGTCATTATTCGGTTGAGGCATACTGGTAGGACTCCAATCGCCGGTATTATACCTGTTTGTTATGTTTCCTTCCACATTTGTGCCTTCCGCTTCATCGGTAATGGCAGAAGAAGAAAAGTGAGACAACCAAGTCATGGGAGCATTGCATCTTTTAGTTCTCAGATATAAATCAGTAACCAATTGATTGACTTTCTCATAACTGATGAATGTCTTCTCTTCCGATATCTGATCGTCCGGTTGTTTATCCAGAAAATCCGAACAAGCTACGAGTAAAAACATTGTTATTACAACGGCGCCGCTAATAATATATTTAAAATTCTTCATATCGACTTTTATTAAAATGTAACATCCACACCAAAATTAAACACTTTCAATACGGGATACCAATCTCCTCCACCATTCCTGATTTCAGGATCTACATCTACATCGCCTAACTTATCCCAGGTGAACAGGTTCTGAGCTTGGGCATACACCCTGACATTACTTAAACCGGCAACTTTGATGATGTTACGAGGTAAAGAATAACCGAATTCCATATTTTTTAGCCTTACATACTGTCCGTCATACATAAATAAAGAGTTATCCGGATTTTTGTTATTCGTATGAGTGCCTATATGCAATGCAGGATATTTGGCTGTGGATGAAGTTTCCGGGGTCCATCGATTCAAGTGCATCGCCCTTACCCGTCCGATTTTATCATCGTCGAAATTCGGGAAATCAAATACGGCTGCATCTTTCAACATAATATTACAATTGGCAGCTCCCTGGAAAAGAACGCTGAAATCGAAATTTTTATACTGTAAAGTAACCGGAAGGCCAAACTGGATTTCAGGACTACGGGGATAACCCATAGCCATGCGATCGTTGGTGTCGGTAATTTTCCCATCTCCGTCCAAATCCTTATAAACGGCATCCCCCGGTATTAAATTCCCCCAGGTCTGGTATTTTGAGGCGTTTAACTTGTCCGCCTCCGCCTGATCTGCTACAAAATGGTCAAAAACATACAACATATTCACATCCAGGCTTTGCCCGGTTTTGCGCCTCCATATATAATCATACAGAATTTCATTCATAAAAAGCACTTTATTCCTGGCAAAAGTGAAATTCGGTTTGATAAAATACCGGAAATCCTTGCCGATTTTATCCGTCCATGTTAATTCGAATTCAAATCCATTATTGTCGATTTTTCCCGAATTAATACGTGGAGCATCTTTCCCGACAATATTGGGAAAACCTATTTTATCTCCCGTCAGTTCCGTTAAAATGTCATATCTGTTTTCGCGGAAATAATCGAATGATAACTTCAAACGCTGTTTCAAAAATGTCGCATCAAGTCCGACATTCATTTTTTTTGTTTTTTCCCAGGTCAATACTATATTTGCCAACGGGCCTTCTCTCCAACCTCCCGGGTTTGTGCCGAAATTATTGGCCTCGCCAAAACTATAACCTTCGCCACTCTGGAAAAACTGCAAGTAACCGAACCTGTCTCCCGGTAATTTATCACTACCGACCAGTCCATAAGAACCTCTGAGTTTCAAAAA
>JAIRZF010000008.1 GCA_031267385.1 Dysgonamonadaceae bacterium
TTACTTTTTTATTTGCATCTCACAATTTTAACCCGCGAGAAGTATAAACGACATTGATATACAATTGTACGTTTTCAGGCAATACGGCGTCTTACCTCATTTTCGCTGATTTCTCCAGTCTTGGCTCAACCTTAGATCCCGTGTCTCGCGGCTATATTGCTTTTGTAAATAATTTTTATCTGTTTTATGTCGCTGAACATTTGCAAAGCGAATTTCCTAATCTACTCTCTTACAATCGATTTGTTGAGCTTGAGAGAAAAATCATAATTCCCTTTGCCCTCTTTTTGAAACTGATTTGTTTCGGCCAATGCACGGGTATCACCTTTATTGATTCCACCAAAATGGCTGTTTGCAAAAACAAGCGTATCAAACGAAACCGGGTTTTCAAAGATATGGCGACCATTGGCAAAAGTACGATGGGCTGGTTCTATGGCTTCAAACTCCATCTGGCAGTCAATGATAAGGGCGAACTGCTCAATTTTTGTGTTACTCCCGCTAATGTGGACGACCGGGACTGGTCTGTAATTCAGCCTCTTTGCAAACAACTGTTCGGAAAACTCTATGGCGACAAAGGCTATATTTCAGCCTCCCTGTGCGAACTGCTTTTTTTTGCAGGAAGAAACGTGTACTTGCTCGGGGGCTTACGAATTATTTCCATTTCCAGGCAGAACCCAAAAAAGACGCCGCATGAGACGCCCCTTCATATAGATTCGGTATTATATCCGATGTATATCGGATATTATTTTCTGACAAATTTCGTAATCATATAATCCTCCAGAACTTCAAAAGTAGTAGAAGTTACCGTAACAGTTACAACGTTACTATATATTTCACCTTCTTCTGAAATATAATATTTCATCGTACCCTTTGAAATATTCTCCCACTCCCATTGGGCGTTGAGATCAGCTTCATTGGGATTGCTAACGAAATAAGTCCCTGCTTTTGTGAAAGTAATCGTCATCCCTTTATAGAAATCGTTCCAATCCTGTTCATACTCTGTTTTCCACTCATTTCCGCAGTCACGAATAAGCGACTCTTTTTCATCTTTCGGAACAAGATTTTCTATAATTTCAGATTCTTTAAATTCCCATGTATGGCACAGCAGGTCTGTTTTCTCGTTCGAGGCCAAGGGAATTTCTGCCGTTTTGGAAGCGGTGTAGGTCGCGCCGTTAACAATTACGGTGATGCTTTTCCCGTCGTCGCCGAGAGTAGCCGAGATTGTCCCGAACTCTTTCAAATCCAGCTCAAACAGGTTTCCGGTATTATTCAACTGCGTATAATCTCCAAAGATAATAATGATGTAAACCGGTTGCTGGCCGTCGGTTACCGCGCGCAAGCTTTTGACGCCTGCCGGCGGGCTGGAGACTCGCTGTGTGATGATGTACTTGCTGTCGGTCGTGAACTCGAAGCTTCCGTATTCCGCTTCCGTATCGCCGACTTCCCATTTGCCTGTAATCGGAAACTTACCGGCGCTGTCGTCTATAATTTCCTCGATGGTGGAGCACGATACGAATGTGCCGATTACCAGGAGCATGAATACTCGAAAAATTGATTTGTTTGTCATAAAATAAAGATTTGAATTATTTGTAAATAAATTTATTGTAAAATCGGATTATCGATCCTGTCGTGTATCTTCCCATTCATTTTCAAAATTTCTTTTTATACAGATTCTCATACCTGTCCATCAGTTGTAATTGAATTTCACTCAAAATCATATTCAAATCCTCTTCGAGATTATCCAGTTCCCGGCTGTTGAACTCAACATTACTGACGAGATAGTTTCCGGCATTTTTCAAATCTTCATTGTTTGATATTCTGCCATTGTTGATGTTTTCCAATACATTATGAATAACCTGCAATGCCGGCAACTGTTCCTTCCATTCAAACAATACTTTTCCAAACGGCACGACATGGTCAATCACAATGTTCTGAAGCGTATTTGTGCTGATTTCTTCTTTGGCGTCTTTTCCGGCAACAGGCGTGTGAAGTCTGAATTTCCCGTTAATCAAAACGCTACCGTCATCGTTTATGTCCAACGTATTCACGTCTTTGAATAACAGCTTATCCGATTGACCGGTATAAACGGCTATATTATCTATCTGCCTGTCAATCCAATTATTGAAAAATGCTCTCCGGTCATGATAATAAAACAGTTTTTTCAGCACGCTGACCGGGAAATACAGAAATTCATAATACCTGTCCTGCGTGATTAACCTGAACGCAAAGTTTTTTCTCAGTTCCTCCCTCCCGTAGTGATAAACGTTTGTCGCCTGATTGCGGGGTAGCGGCTTTTTGAGTGATTCGGCCGTCGCTTTTTCAGTATCCAGCCCATGGAGGAATGTAAGATAATTCTTTTTCCCCAGCAGCGCTTGCGGCATGTCATTGTGTCTCTTTTTGCTGAAAGCGGCAAAAGACGTATCATTCCGATATAAATCGCTTTCCAGCCGGGATGCGAAAGGAATGATGTTTCCCTTGCCCGCCAGAAAAGGATTATAACCATACGCCATGGCAAATTCAACAGCGTATTCCAACAGATCGACAATAAAAATCTCCCTGTCGCTTTTGAAAAATTCAGCAAAGTAATTAGCTGTTTTGCCCTCGTTGGTTTCAAGATACCAATCGACAAAATTGATAAGTAAGTTTTTCATTTTCAATAAAAGATTGCTCCCTTCCCCGGCTCCGGAAGAAAAGAATGTTACCCAATGCTTGTTTAAAAAGATTTATCGTAAACAGAGAAGGCGTGAAGCCATTGACCTACTTTATCATGTATGGCTCTGGTAAACCTGCGAGTTAAAATAAGAAAACAGCCCACGCCTATACAGGCGGAGAGCAATCAACTTATTCTCACTCTAAAATTTACCAGACTTTAACATGAGAGAATAAGCAAACACTTTCCATGTTTGTTTTTACCACAATGTATGCCGGATATTTCTACCCGGCGATGCGAAGATAGTAAATTCAAAAACAAGTT
>JAIRZF010000105.1 GCA_031267385.1 Dysgonamonadaceae bacterium
CAGGGAAAGTTGACCCTGAAGGTTGTCGGGAAGGCGCTTTTCGGAACGGCGACCGAACAGCTGACGCTCCAGGTAAAGGATACGTTCGTTCTTACGTTCCAACTGTTCTTCTTTAAGGGCAAGCTGTTCATCTTTAAGGCTGAGTTGTGATCTTAGCCTCAGATTTTCCTGCTCCAACTGATATATCCTTACCTCTGTCATACATCGTAAAGATACTCAATAACAATGAAATAAACAAATTTTCAGCCTATAAATTATACCGTTTCCGCCGTTTTATTCCGGGACTGATACCCTCCAGCAACAACACTAATTCATCCCAACGCAGCGAATGAAAACCGACGCCTTCCTTCACGAAGAGCTTATGGCTGACGCGACCCCGTTCCAGACGTTTATAGTAAACAACATAACCGCCCCGTTCCCAATGAACAAGCTTCATCCTGGTGCGGCTCCTGTTAAAGAACACATACACGTCTCCATTGCTTGAACTCAACGACAGATAGTGAATCAAACCGCAAAGACCATCCAAACCCTTACGCAAATCAACTCCGGTTACACATACCACATAACGATTGCTTTCACTCAAACTGAACATCTCTTTTTTTAGGTGACAAAGTTCCCAAGAAACAAGCAATACTGCAAGACGGTGCATTTGGGATGCTTACGTTGCAATGCAGTCTGATGGTCAACACGAGCATAAAGTTCGTTGATTTATACGTCGAATATCGCTCCGAAAAACGTAGGTAACGACGAGGAAAAGACGAGCAACGCTATTCTTTCGGTCTTATTTGTCTTCCGGTCTTTTCAGATCAATCCTGTGAACTCCTGCTCCCAATTCCATGGAAGATATTCTTTCCTGATCATTGTAGATCATGCCTTGAGGAACGACGAATGAGGCCGAACAGTTCGCAGGAATACTTATTGTACAATGTACAATATCTTTCTCTTTTTCCCATTTTGAGATGATCTCGCCATACGGAGAAACATGCGATGCTTCGAAATGATCCAAGCCTTCTACAAAGTTGGGTTTCAGGATAATATGTTTAAATCCGGGCTGTTCTTCATCCGGGTAAATTCCTCCTAAACCTTTGAACATCCATGCCCCGATATCTCCGAACATGATATGATTTAGAGAAGCGTCATTTCTTTTGGCGTCAATTCGCCAGTTTTCATAAAAAGTAGTAGCGCCGTTAACGATCCAGTAACCCCATGACGGGAATGTCTCCTGAGAAGCAATTTTATACGCCGCATCGGCATATCCGTTTTCCGTCAATGCATGGAGTAGGGCCTTAGCTCCCAATATTCCCGTGTCGATATGATACTCTTTTTCAAGAACTTTATCATATAGATTTTTCGCAACTTTACTTTTCAATTCATCCGGAACAATATCCCAATAGAGTGGGGTAGCCTGTTCCGTTTGGGATCCGGAACAATATATTCCGGTTTCTTTATTCAAAAAATTCGCATTGATGACATTCTTAATCCGTTCGGCTAGTGAGGAGTAATAGTTTGCATCATTTTCTTTGTTGAACATCTTAGCCGTTTTGGACAAAATAACCACATCGGTATAATAAAACAAGCTGGATGTCAGCGTTTTGGAGCTGACTGTTTTTACAGGAACCCAATCGCCTAATCCCCAATCGGTAGTATCATTCGGACTGATGGAATGGATATGATCGACATATTTTTTAATATTATCATACATGGTGTACAACAACCGGTTATCACCATAAAATTCATATATTTCCCATGGGATAATGGCTATGGCGCTGGTCCAGTCAGGTCCGTTCGCCCAGTCATACCCCCATCCGGAAGTAGGAATAATGTTCGGAAGAATTCCATTCGGTTGTTGTTCATCACTGAAATCTTTTAACCATTTCTCGTACACGGTGATTGCGTCAAAAGAGTATAATCCGGTTTCGATCGCAATATGAGAATCTCCTGTCCAACCGTTTTTTTCCCGTTGCGGACAATCGGTCGGATAACCGAAAAGATTGGCAAGGTATGAACTGTTCCCGGCTTCCCAAATCTTGTTCAATGTCGGATTAGAGGATGTGATATGTCCGATTTGAGGAATATCGCTATGCATTTCTAATGCTTTTATATCCCCGGTTTTTAGTTCGACCGGTTCGGAAGAAGTTATTTCTACATACTGAAACCCTTTATAATTGAATTTAGGCGAAAAATAATCCTCTTTTCCACTGAGAATGAAGATGTCGGTTTGAAATGGATCGGAATCATCTGTCGGACGGTAATGTAAATCAATATTTGACATATCGACATGTCCGTTTTCGTAGAGACGTTCGCCGTGTTTGATCCGAAGTACCGTACCTTCTTTTCCTTTTGTTTTCAGTTCAATAACTCCGGCAATATTTCTTGGAAATGAAAAAATATAACAACTATCGCTCTTTTTATCCATTTTAGTCGCATCCATACGATCAGTCACTCGAATAGGATAAAGTTGTTGGGATACAAGCTTTTCTGAAGGAGCGTTTGTGTATACTGCATTTCTCCATCCGGAATCATCAAACCCGGTTTTGTCCCATCCTGGAAGCTCTTTACGGGCGTCATAGTGTTCGGCCGTATATATACTATTGAATATGACGGGGCTATCGGTCGTTTTCCACTGTTCATCGGAAGAGAAAACCTCGGTTTGACCGTCCTCATAAGTGATACGGATGTCTGCTATAAATTTCGGACGGTCGCGCCACGGAGCTTTATCGAAAAACCATACTGCTGTGGATTGGTGATTATACCATCCGTTTCCAAGTAACACTCCGAATACGTTTTTCCCATCCTGTAAATTAGAAGTAACATCAAATGTTGAGTACAGGTTGCGCCTGTCAAAACGGGTGTACATCGGATCCAGCATACGATCTCCGATTTTTTGACCGTTGACGGATAATTCATATAATCCTGCCGCTGATATATATATCCTTGCAGATTTGATTTTTTTTGTCAAATTGATCTCTTTCCTGAAATAAGGAGCCGGTTTATAGTTTATATCTTTTCCGTCAAAAATCCACTTCCCTGACCGGTCGGTCGAATCCATCATTGCTGTTTCAAATGATCCGAAGACGGATTCATGTCTTTCTTTTTTTTCATCGAAGACAATTACTTTCCAAAAATACCGGGTAAAACTTTTTAGTTCTTTGCCTTTGAAATCAACCGGTTGATTTTCGGAATACATCACTCCCGAATCCCAAACATTACCTTTGTTTTTTATCAATGCCATCGTATCGGTATCTACCAATAGCTGATAAGATGTTTGAGAAGCAGTTCCTCCCGGACTTTTTATTTTCCATGAAAATCTGGGAGTAGGAGAGTCAATGCCTATAGGATTAATCAGGTGTTCACATTGCAGGTCGACAATCTCAAAAGGCTGGTTTTGACAGGCGACAAAAACAGCTCCGATTGAGGCATACATTTCGACAAATGCAGCCTGGTCTAACAACCATTTTGATTCCTTTCCGGAACTTCCATCCCAGGAATCCCGGAATAATCCTGTATTATCGCGGGAATATTCCCATGCATAATCCAGGTTTTTTTGAAATACTTCGAGGTATTTTTTATTGTGATCCAGATGATACAATTCGATGAATCCCCGGAGCATGACGGCTATAAACCAGACATTTCCACGTTTCAGTAGCCGGAAAGTTTTTCCGTCGGTTGTAGTGAAATCGTCTGTAAAATAGCTTATTGCAGACTTTGCAACAGCTTGTGCTTCCTTCAAATATTCTTCATTTTTTGTGAATTTATAAAGTAATGCTGCAGATTGGATCATTTGTCCGCTATTATAAGCATATTTTGCCTTTTCAACTTTTCCATTCAGGTTGATATTGTCCCAGTACAACTTATCTTCAGGATCCTGCAGATTGTTTTTAGTCCAGTTATAAAGTTCCAATCCCTGATAGAAGTACAGGCTGTCCCGGGTTGCTTCGAAAAGTTTAAGAGCCAATACAGATCCCGGTGCATTGGAGCAGGTGTTTTTTGAACGTTTTTTTTGTTCACACCAGTAGATACCACCTCCGAGTTTGTCGTCAGTACCGCTAAGAATGAATTGCCGGATTTCTTTTGCTTTATCCAGATAACGGGAGTTTTTCGTGTAGTTATACAATTCCACAAAATCGATCCCCAACCATATATTATCATCATAAAAACGATCTGATGGTGCGGATTCGAATAAATATGAAGCATAACATGCCGGTTTTCTGCGATTATCATAGTATTTTCCCAAAGCCGGAAGTACCCGGTTTGTCATCATTTTAAGATAATTATTATCATGCGAAGTTTTCAATATTGCATTCACCCCTGAAAATGTGCCGGAAAAAGGCCATAAATACGCGAATTGTTTCCTTGCTCCCGTGTCGGCAGCAGCCAGGTATGTTGCAGTATAATCGATATCTAAAGGATAATTTTCGCGCAGCAGCACGTTATTTTCCACCGAATAATAAGTGTAAATACTATTGAGTATTTGTTTTGCTTTTTCAAGATTATCCTGACCTTGAACAGGCAGAAAAAATAAGATAGAAATAAACAAAAATAATAGTTTTTTCATAATCTGCGTTAGAATTAATTATTTGAATATTCTCCTGAAATCCTCTCCGTTTTCAGGTTGATACGTCCTCATACCCAAAGATTTACCAGCCTCAATATTTGCAGATCCGTCGTCAACGAATAAAGTTTCAGACGGATTGATTCCTGAATCTGAGATCATGCGGTAAAAAATATCCTTGTGTGGTTTTGTGACCCCCATTTCATATGAAAGATACAATTTATCAAAATAATCATCCAGGCTCTTTCCTTTTCCGGAAAACTCTCCCGTGTGCGCCCACGACATGATGATCGGGTTCGTATTACTGAGCAGATACAGATTGTATTTTTCTTTCAGTTGTTCAAGCATTTCCAGTTTATAGCCGGGTGTTTCCTTTAAAAATCCAAACCATCCATAATCGATGTCTTTATCGGATATATTTTTCCCGGTTTCTTTCCTCAGGGCATCATAAAATTCTTCCCGGGATAATCTCCCTTCTTCCAGATCCAGGAAAATCCCTTTTTGGTGATAGGGGTCCAGTATTTCAAGTGCATTATCCATTCCGATCTCTAAAAAACGTCTTACAGCTTCTCCCGGATCCAAAGTGATGATAACACCACCCAGATCAAAAACAATATTTCTGATGTTGTCCATTATAATAATTTATGGAAATAATTTCACAAAGTTACCATTATTTTGTGAATAATGAAAAAAAAGGATAACTTGTGGGCGGTCGGCGAGCAAGTAAACCAATACATATCTTGGAGAGAACACTCCGGCACAAAGTACGGTTTCGG
>JAIRZF010000107.1 GCA_031267385.1 Dysgonamonadaceae bacterium
TCATCAATCCGGCTCTGCAATCCCGGCAACCATAATTCTCCCGTTTCAGGCCATTCAAAAACAGTCAGATACATTCTGTTATCTTTTACCGTCACGTCTCCCCATGGCAGGGCGTGATTCCAGGGAGAAGCTCCGGTACCGTAAACAGCCTGAGGATACCGGACTATCCATTTTCCTGCCGAAGACAGGCTTTGCCTTGCCGCTTCCGGTATGCGACCGAGGCCGTCCGGGCCTACGTTCATCATCAGCGTTCCGCCACGTGCAATTGTTGATAACAAAACTGTCAGTATCTGTTTTGGCGTCTTCCAGTTCTCGTCATACCAGGCAAACCCCCACGAATCGTTTGTGACATCTACACTTTCCCACAAACCTTCCACGTTTTCAAGTGGAACCTCCATGTCTCCCAGCGTCTGATAATCTCCCAGGTTATACCCGACGCGACCGGAAACCAGTGCGACCGGCTGATTCCTGTGAACCACATCAACCAGTTCCCGCGCATATTTCTCAGGTATGCTTCCCGGTGTATCAAACCAGATTAACTCTATCTCACCATAGTTTTTTGTTATTTCTTCTACCTGCGGAAGACATTTTTCATGAAAATAATCATCAAACGTCTTCACGTTTCCTTCCGGATCAACACCCGGACCTCCGGCGCCACCCGGATATGTCCAGTCCTGACTGTGTGAATAATAGAAACCAAAACCCAGTCCGCGTTCACGGCACGCCTCGGAAAGTTCTTTCATCGGATCACGCCCGTAAGGGGTAGCGTCTACGATATTGAACTTGTCAGCTTTTGAATGAAACATTGCAAACCCGTCATGATGCTTACCTGTAATGATAATATATTTCATTCCGGCATCTTTTGCCAGTTGAGCAATCTCTCCGGCATCAAAATGTACGGGATTAAATTCTCCTGCCGCCGATTTGTATTTCTCAGCCGGAATAGCTGCCATTTGAGGATTCATAATCCATTCGCTTATGCCATAATATGTTTTTCCATCCCATTTATTTGCAATATGTGAATATAACCCCCAGTGAATAAACATACCATAATTACCCTCCGCAAAATACCTGCCACGGACTGTATTTTGTTTAATATCACCGCTGCTTCCCCATATTTCATTCATTTCCTGTGCCGCAAGATACGAACTCAGGACAGAAAACACACACATCATTAAAAATACCTGTCGTCTCTTTTTCATAATCATCATGCTTGTTAATATCTGTTTTTTACTCAATCAATCCAAATTTAAATTCTCTTTCCTCTACCCTGTCCCCGGAAGAATCCAGTTTGATATTATACGTTATTTCCCATCTTCCGGCAGCAGTATTATAATCCGTTTGCCAGAAATCCTTTCCGTACCTGCTTTGATCTATTTCTTTCCATTTACCTTTTTCTTTCATAAACAGTTTCGGATTACGATAGGATGTGAGGCCTGTTATTGTCAGCGGAACATAACCGATTCCTCCTTTTATGGAAAATCCTGCTTTATTATTATCCGCATTCACGACAACAGGATACGATGAAACTGCATTACCTTCGTTGACGGACAGAATTATATGATTCCCTGTGGCTTCACGCTGGAAGATCTTCCACGTACCTGCATTTTTTTTCAATGCAGAACGCAGATTTTCATTACTCCCATAGTAATCCTCCACACTCACGGGTAAAATAAACACTTCTACTTCCGTTTCAATATAATCGCCTGCAGAAAGAGACGTTATTCCTTCCGGAAGTGTCAGATTTATTATTGATGAGGGTTTACCGTGGTTACCTTCTGCCGTATAATATTCCTGCCAATGGGGGATTATGTTTTTTTCTCCTCCTATGCAAACGTTCCATTCTCTCAGAGTAAATCCTCTGTCGGCGGGACGGTACAAAGACAACTGATCTCCGGCAAAAGAAGACGACGTAAATGCTATCCACGGATTATTCCCTTGCAACGGTTCTTTTTTACTTACAACACGCGACTGTTTTTCTCCTTCAACGGTATTCCACGTGCGTACAAGCCCGTTTTCATTCCCTGTATGCAGTTTCCGGGAGATTCCATAATGATAATATTCCGCATTTAACTGAAAAATCGCCAAATCCGAAAAAACAATATCTTTTACGACATCCATGCGTATCCTGAAAATACCGCGTGTAATATCGTCGGAGCGGCCAATGGAGGTCGTGTATTGTATGCCGGCTTTACCATCATCCATTATTCCCGCATAAACGACTTCCGTAAGATTTGGACTGTATCTTTTATACATAGCACGCATTCCCGTATGCCAGGCGCGTTGTCCGTCGGTCTTTTTCATATTCAGAAAATCGACTCCCCCTACGTTTCCCGTCCATTGCCATTTTTCTCCTTCCGGACCGGAGACTAATAAAGGCCGCATATCAAGTACCGGAGCGGAAGCCTGATCCAGGTCCGGCTCATAACATATACTTTCGCCCCAGGATCCTATTGCTGACTGATCCCATAATTGATTCTGCCCCCATCCGACAAGACACAGCTGAGCGTGTGAAGCGGCAGGAACATTTCCCCAATGAGCATTTACTCCGACATATTCGAGCGTTACACTGCTTTGAGGGGGTATTTCTATGACGGTCAGGCCATGATACCACTTTCCTCTGTACAAATGATTCTCATATTGATTGAAATCTATCGTATGCCAGTTTTTGGAGAGCTGCACGGGAATGCCTGTCGGATTACCTTCCATGTCTCTGATCATGGAGGATATGCCTGTTATGGAAAATACTTCTTTTTCTTTGCTGAAATTAAGACGTACCGGAACCGGATGAGTCTTGTCGTTTTTTATGATGAAGGTCACTTTCTCGATATGATCATTATCTTTTTCAGGTATTCCCGATACGTCATTGCGCAGGGATAACCGGTGCCAGCCCATAACCGCATCGTAACGGACATCAATATCCGCATTTACCGGTTCTTTCTGGACGGCTATTATTTCCGGCGGATTTTCTTCTGCGACAACCCTCTGATGCAAATCTCTGTCGATATCCTCCAGTGGATAAATAATCAAACCGACGCGGATTTTTTCCCCGGCCTGAATATTTTCTCTGGAGGTGTAACGTACCGTTACCCGATTTCCCTCAGCAGTAATCTCCGAATCCTTGTATGCCGGCAAAAACAGATAACCTTTGCCTTCAATATTTTTAAAAGACTTCCGGTTGCCGGCATCCTCCGTCTCAACGTATCCCTCCGGGACGATAAAACTTATACATATCGCTTTTGAACGCAAATTCACAACCGGCGCTATCCGGAAATCCAGACTCAGTCGATCGCTCCAGGCAATCACATCCAGTCCGCTGTGATGCGGGTCACAGCCTGGAAGTTCCGGTATCCGGTTTATAAAGCGATGCTGGAGAAAACGACCGGAATGTATCAGTTGGCAATCTTCCGTGCGCAAAGAAGAAACCTTACATGGATGACTTTTCCCGTCCGTCTCTATACCAAATTCAAGCGACGGTTTTTCTGCCGGCTTCATGATATTTTCAATGGAGGTAAGAAAAGATTTATCCGCCGATTTTCCATCTGTAATGGAAAAATTCTCAAACTGAAGATTTTCATAATTAAAAACAAATGAGTAGTTTGCCGTTTTAACTGCAAATTTCAACGGTTTCTGTTCTTTTACGGAATTAATCCACCACATATAAGTGTAATTTCCGGCTGTTCTTCTTACCAATCCCGGAATATCCTCCGCTTTATTATATACAGTAAAAAGCAAACTACTGCATATAAGCCATATACTTTTTTTCATAAACCATGATCATTTCTGTTATTATTATGCGTTCTCATAAAGGATGCAAGCACACAGATGACACGGATAATTACAGAAAAAATCTGCGCGAATCCCGGAAATTTGCATCATCCGCGTGCTTGCAGTGACAATATATAAACGATAATTCATCTAATTCCTTATTGAGAATACCCTGGATTTTCAACCAGTTTGGGATTATTTGACGTTCTCCACGAACTTATCGGCAAATAATAGTGACGTTCAAAAAATCGCTTTTCGTTATCACCGTCCACATTCGGCGTAACACTGATCTTGAATTTCCATGGGCCGCCGGAATTTGTGGAATTATAATCAAGAGAATATACCAAACCCTTGAATGGTTTTGATAATTCGGTTGTTGCAATTCTCCACCGGCGAAGGTCATACCAGCGATGGCTTTCAAATGCAAGCTCTATTTTGCGCTCATGGCGGACTTTTTCCCTGTCGACACTTGTGAGTTGAGCTACTCCTGCCCGTTCCCTTATCGTATTCAGCAGATTGAGAGCTTCTCCGTCACGTCCCAATTCTACGCAGGCTTCAGCCATATTAAGGTATATTTCTCCAAGGCGAAATACCATCCAGTCCGTGTCGGAAGACCAGTTTCCGGGGTTTATTTTCGATTCGTCCACGTACTTGAGAATACCAAAACCGCTTACCGCTCCTCCATCATAATTTCCAAGTCCCTGTGCTCTGACTCCTTCGTAGAAACCTTCCCGGATTACCGAATTATCGGGCAATATGAGACTTGTGTAATAATCAACCGTTTTTCCTTGAAATGGAGTATTCTGGGTGTATATGGACGCAAAGAAACGCGGTTCCTTATGCGCAAAAAGTTCATCAGCATCCCAAAGACCGGCAGTATACTTGTCTTCATCAAAAGTCCCCGGTGAACCGTCGGCATTTTCAAATTCTTCAACCATATCAAGATAGACTGCACAGGAACCTCCCGCCCAGGCCGTGAAACCCTGTGGACTTGTAAACATATCCCAGCCATGATTAAACCCTACGGCATCCTGTCCTGTAAACTGGAAAGCATAAATTGATTCAGGGTTACTATTCTCATCAACAAACAATTGCCGGAAATTCATGATTTTATCTTCCGGATATTTATTGTATAGCGAATGACCGCTATTGTGTATAAGCATATCGGACGCTTCGTAGCAGGCTGTCCAGAAGCGGTTTTTTTCCGTGGCCGGAATACCTGTAATGCCATCCAATTGTACGGTCCCCCATGTTGCTATACTCGCCGCATACAGCGCCGCACGACTTTTCAACGCCAAAGCCGCCCATTTTGTCGGATACCCTCCCGCTGCCGCCGGTTCCAGATCTTCAAATATGAAATCCATCTCATTTATGATAAAATCATATACATCGACCTCTCTGTTTCTAGGCAGGAACAAATCTTCCGGCAGCGCATCTATCTTCTGTACAACAGTAATCAAAGGTATCCCTCCATATCGCTTGACCATTGCAAAATAACACATCGCTCTTGCCCAGCGGGCTGTGGCGATAAGACGTTTTTTATTGGCGTCATCGATTGCAGACGTTTCCATTTTCTCCAGCATTTCGTTACAACTGCGAATGGTAGGATAAAGCCAGTATTCATCAAACCCGCCTCCTACGTTCAGCAATCCTCTTCCCCATGTCGCATAGACCGGATACCACGGGAATGCATGCCTTGCTTCATCACTCATGCAGATTTTATCGTGTATACCCCATAAATGTGAACCTATGCCATCTTCCCATGGAGATTCACTAAACATAAACAGCATTTCCGAAAATATCTGATCAAGATACGCTTCAACCAGTCGGGTATCATCCCATACGACTGCATCGGAAATAATATCTATCGGTTGTTTTTCTAAGAGATCACTACAGGATGGAAATCCAATAAACATCGCTATTAGCGTAATTTTCAAAAACTTTTTCATAATCTTTAGAATTAAAATGTTAAGTTTATACCGAATGAATATGTTCTTTGTTGCGGATAATAAAATCCTGCACGAATATTAGATGGCGTTTCCGGGTCCAAACCATATTTTCTAAGGTTACTTATTGTGAACACATTCGTACCCGCCATATATAATCTAACCTGAGTGAAACCGATCCGGGACATCCAATGCTGTGAAAAATTATATCCCAAACTAAGCGTTTTAAGTCGCAAATAATTGCCACTCTTAAGCCAGTAATCCGAGACGTACTGGTTATTTGCCTTAGGCCCCAGATATACGCGCGGCACTTCTGCATCCCTGACATTATTCTCTTCCGTCCAGCGTAATTCATACAGACTTTGAGGATTATTCCCGTCATTTGCCATGTGCAGGTTTATCAGCACGTCTCTTCTTGCCGTTCCCTGAAACAATGCGGAAAAGTCAAAACCCTTGTATGCCAGATTTATATTAAGCCCATAATTTATTTCGGGATTATCATCCGTACCAATCTCTATTTTATCCTTCCAGTCCAATATCCCGTCTTTTTCAATATCAATATATTTTACATCTCCGGTTTTAATCGTGGCATTGCCCTGTCCGTCCTGATCCAGATCATGATTATCAATCTCATCCTGCGACACAAACAATCCATCCGTTTTATATCCGAACACGCGATTCGTCCAGTTTCCCGACTGTTTATTAATACGAATATCTGCAGGATCCGAATAATCCGGCTCCTCAAAATGATCCCACCGGCTTCTTGACCAGGAAATATTAGCAGAAACGTCGTAAATCAATCCGTTAAATCCACTCCTGTACCCCAGTTTCAGTTCACAACCTCTCGTATTCATAGAATTGATATTCTCCATCGGTAAAGTTGCACCAAACGTATTGGGAAGGGAACCGAGCCTGTTTGCAAGGATATTTGAACGGTCACGGTAAAAAACATCCAATTCTCCATACAAACTGTTTCTCAAAAGGCTAAAATCCAATCCCGCATTATAAATAATCATCTCTTCCCATGTTATATTGGGATTTGCCAGACCGGTAGAGACAAGACCGTTACGAACCGTATTATTGACAATATAACGGTTAGCAAATCTGTATCCGGTCAGATACTGGAATGCACCTATCCCGTCAAATCCGGTAGAACTGAAACTTGCCCTGAATTTCAAATTATTTATCCATTCCATATTTTCTTTCATAAACGATTCTTCGGAAAGTCGCCAGCCTGCTGAAACACTTGGGAAAAATCCCCATCTCCTACTTTCGGGAAATTTGGGAGAACCGTCATAACGCATTGTCGCTTCCAGTAGATATTTTAATTGATAAGCATAATTTATACGACCTACATAACTTATACGGGCTGATTCCGCAGCACGGCCATCCGAATATTGCATATCAGCGCCTCCGGCAAACAGATAGTCCATTGCGTCGGTAATATAACCTGCACGTCCGGCAGATATCCACTTTTCGTCATAATCAATTAACTCGGTCAAAAACAAAGCGGAAAGATAGTGCTGACTTGAAAAAGTATGGTCGTAATTTATGGAAATCTGCCCCGTAAGCGTTTGATTCCGTGAATACGATTCATTCAATGTAGTCCCGAAAGGGCTTGAATATTCAGTATAAACATCCGAATAGAGATCATACTCATACATTCTGTATCCTTTTTCCCATATCTTATTTTCCCTGGTATCATACTTATAATTGAACAGGCCTTTAATTGATAATCCATCCACCTTAGGAATATCCAGCGTAGCCGTTACAGTGGTAGAAAGCTGATTGTTTATTACATCGTTATAGCCGCTTAAATCACGGTGCGTACTGGCAACGATAGACGTAATCGCACCTCCATACGGTATTTTATCCGGATCCGGTAAATAGGCCATATACACCGGCTGATGTTCATAAAGATCTTGCCAGATATTTCCCTGATCGCGCTTCAATCCTCTTAAATCGGAGTTTATATATGAAATATCAAATCCAACAGACAAATAGTTATTTACTTTACCATCAACATTTGATCGTATATTATATCTGTTCATTTCATTATCCCCTGACTTATACATGCCGGTTTGTCCGGTATATCCAAGGAAAGTATAATATTTGACTTTCTCGTTGCCACCGGAAAGAGACACATTATGTTGCTGTAGCGGCGAATATTTATTCATTACGGCAGACCACCAGTCCGCACCCTGGTAACCGGATTCGGTACCTTCCTGCCATTTGCGCACAGCTTCTGCCGAAAAACGTATTCCGGACTCCGGAGTACCTGAATTTAACTGTGCCTCACGATGAAGCTCCACATATTGAGCCGCATTCATTGCCATCGGATAAGATGTATATCCCTGAAAGGCAAGAGAAGTATTTACGTTTATCGTCGGCTTTGTCTGTCCGCCCCGTTTTGTTGTTATAAGTATTACGCCATTACCTGCACGCGCTCCATATATAGCAGCAGAAGCGTCCTTCAGAATAGTCACGGACTCTATTTCATTCTGATCTATGTAGTTAAGGGAAGATTCCACGCCATCGACAATCACAAGAGCTCCACCAAAACCGCGAATACTGAGGCTTGCCTGATCATTGCCGGGTTCTCCGCTATTTTGTTTTGAAACAAGTCCGGGAAGGCGTCCGGATAGATTTTGAGACACATTCGATGACGGAGCTTTAACCAATTCTTTAGCATTTACGGTCGAAACTGCGCCTGTTATATTTGCTCGCTTTTGTGTCCCGTAGCCTACAACAATCACTTCTTCCAAACTATGCGTATCCTCCGTCAAAACAACGCGTATAGACGTCCGCCCCCTTACCGATATATCCTGCAATATATATCCTATATAAGAAACCTGTAACACGGCAATATTAGGAACTGTGATAGAAAATTCGCCATTAATATTCGAAATAACCCCATTTGCAGTTCCTTTTTCAACAATATTTGCTCCGATAACAGGTTCGCCTTGTTCATCAACAATAGTACCGGTAATATTTATTTTTTGCTGTAATATTTGTTGAGAAACAGAAATATTATCCGGGCTAATCAGGATAAGGTTGTTCTCCGTAATTTCGTACTCCACGCCCGCATTTTCAAATAGACGGTCAAGGATTGATTCAACCGTATGGTCTTTCATCCGGACGGAGACTTTCCGGTTCAGGTTTATTTTTTCACTCTGGTATATAAACCGGTATTCGGACATGTTCTCGATCTGGAAAAGAATTTCCTTGATCGATTTATTGCGCACATTCAGCGACAATTTCGTGTTTTGCGAGTATATCGTCGCCGAGATATTTAATGAGAATACCGTCAGAAAAATAATTGCTACTCTCATAATAGTTAAAATCTTTTTTAAGTCCGGATGCTTTTCCGGCTTTGAAATATAAAAAAATTGCATATTTTTGTACTTTGATTGTTATTTAACTATAGTGTTGTGTGACACTAAAAAAATTGATTATCAAAAAGACCGGCGGGATTTGGTGCAACATTTCCCGCCATTTTGTTTTTCATGATGTTTTATTCTCCATAGGCAAATCTTTATTTTGTGGTTATACTTATATTCTTTCCTTTCACATGATAATTCATATTGCTGAGGCGCGAGAGGGCATCCAGGACGTCGGATATGGTTTCTTCCCGGATGATGCCGTTGTAATGGATGTTTTCGCCCAGTCCGGCCTGAAGATGAATATCCACGCCATACCACCGTTCCAGATGCCGACACACGTCGGTCAGTGACATGTCGTCCATGTACAGCTTGTTTTCCAGCCATCCGTATGAATGTGACAGTACTCCGTCCGTCTGCTTTAACTTGCGGGTATCCCGGTCAAATACCGCAATGTCGCCGGCGTGCATTGTTAATTTCTCGTTTTCATACGTCAACTCGACGTTGCCTTCCACCAGCGACGTCCGTATGGTCCGGTCGTTTGCGTAGGCCTGCAGGTTGAACGACGTTCCCAGTACTTTCACTTCCGGCCCGTTTACCGTCCGGACAACGAACGGTCCGTCGCTCTTCGCAACATCAAAAAATCCTTCGCCCTGAAAAGTTACTTTCCGGATCTTCTCCTTACTGTCGTATGAATAGGCTATCTCCGAACCTGAATTTAGTTTGACGGTCGAACCGTCTGGCAGTGTAATATTCGAACGGCTTCCGTAATCCACCCTCATGCCGACGGATATTTCCGCATCTTTGCCGAACTGCCCGGTTAAAGAAAGCGCAAAAATGACAATTATGGAAGCGGCGGCGCCCGATACGGCATAACAGAGGTTGCGCAGACGGCGTCCGGCACGCGCTCTTTTCCGGTTTACTCCGTCGATCTTCTCCCATGCCGCACCGGCGTCAGTGTAATATTCCGATTCGTCCCATATTTTTCTGTACCGATTGAACGTTTTTTTGTGAACATCGCTTTCATTCAGCCATTCTATCAGTACCGGATCGCTTAGTTCCTTTTCCCCGTTCAGAAGAAAATTGACGATGTGTTCTCCTATATTTGTTTTGCTCTCCATTTGGTTCATTCTTTATCCGTATGACACCGCAAATGAAAAAAAGTCCTATCCCGCGACCAAAAAAAATTTACGGTGAATAATATTAATGTATCGTTTCCGACAAAATAACGTTCTGTTTTTTGCGAATATCCGGGGATTTGCATTACCTTTGCACCGGAGATTAATATCGGCATATGATTGTTGTTTTTGAAAAGGAATACCTGCGCGAATTGTACGAAAAGGGGGAAACGGGTGATAAAAAACATCACTTTCAACCCGAAATCGTACGTAAATACAAACATTGTATAAACTTGATGCGCCGCGTGCCGGACACAAACGCGCTTTTAAAGTATAACGGTTTAAATTTCGAGAATCTGAAAGGCAACAAGGCAGGTGTT
>JAIRZF010000178.1 GCA_031267385.1 Dysgonamonadaceae bacterium
GGTCGTTTCACGGAACCCCTGGTACGTCCGTTGGGATTCGATTGGAAGATCAGTGTCAGTCTGCTTTCGGGAATGGCGGCGAAAGAAATTGTTGTAAGTACGCTGGCTGTACTCTATGTAGGGGACGAAGATGATACTGATGCTTTGAAAGAACGGTTCATCAAAGAAAAGCGGGAAGATGGAAGTCCGGTATTCACATCGCTCATTGCTGTAAGTTTATTACTTTTTGTATTGATTTATTTCCCGTGTATCGCCACTGTCGCAGCCATTAAAAATGAGTCCGGATCCTGGAAATGGGCTGTTTTTGTGATTTGTTACACTACGGCTTTAGCGTGGGTGATAAGTTTTTTTGCTTATCAGATCGGCTTAATATTTATTTCACTTTGATTATGTGGCAGTTTGTTGTAGTTTTCATTATTGGGATACTCATAGCAGGTCTTTTGCTGTACAAAACGTATCGCTTTTTCTTTGTGAAAAAGGCGCATCCGAATCCTTGTGCCGGATGTTCCGGTTGTATCATCGTATATTTAGATAACAAAGGCAAATAACATATCGTTATTTTTTATGTTTTATGTTTTGTTTGTTTTTCTGTAAAAAAAACGTACATTTGTGTACCATTTGTACGCGTTTAAAAGATAAAATTATGTTAGTAATAAGTTCCAGAGAATTTAGGGAGAATCAAAAGGGTTACTTCAATAAAATAGATGAAGGTGTAGAAATCCTTATTCAAAGAGGGAAAAATAGATCTTATAAAATTATACCCATACCAAATGATGGTACCCTGATGAGTGAAGAGGAGTTTTTTGCAAAAATAGATCGCTCTGTTCAGCAAGCCAAAGAAGGAAAAGTGACAAAAATAAAGTCAGCGGAAGAATTAAGAAAATTTCTCCATAGTTTATGATTTACGAAATTGATTTTACTGATACTGCTAAAAGTGACGTTATTCTTTTAAAGCGATCTGAACCTCAAACATATAGAAAATTATTAAAGTTATTAGAAGAGTTAATTCTTCATCCGACTACCGGAACAGGACACCCTAAGCCATTAGGAAATAATAGGGCCGGGCAATGGTCGCACAGAATAACAGATAAACACAGACTTATTTATCAGGTTCAAGAAAAAGAGATAATAGTATTAGTACTTTCTACATACGGTCACTATGATGATAAATAAAACGATTGTCAGTTTGTTTTATAATTAATTGTCTTCTTTGTTTGTTTTTTTCAAAAAATATGTATCTTTGCCCCATAATTAAGACACAAATGAATCAATTGGTAAATAATTTTTGGTGGTGGCGCTTACAACTTAAACAAGTCGTGAGGAGCTAAGCCTGTATACATTTTCAATAAAATATTCGAAAGGCCTGTCGTACTCACGACAGGCCTTTTTTTAAGGAAAAAAATACAAATCAAAATAGTCTGTTAAATGGGAAATTACAATGTAAATGAAAATGGTTATTACGGGAATTTTGGAGGAGCCTATATCCCTGAGATCCTGTATGGAAACGTGGAACGTTTGCGGAACAGTTATCTTGAACTGATGAAAGAATCTTCGTTTCGGGAAGAATTCAGCAGTTTATTGCATGATTATGCCGGACGTCCGACTGCTTTGTATTTTGCCCGGAGATTGTCCGGGAAGTACGGGGCGAAGATTTATCTGAAAAGGGAAGACCTGAATCATACGGGAGCCCACAAGATAACCAATGCATTAGGACAGGTATTGCTTGCCCGCAGAATGGGAAAGACGCGGATCATTGCCGAAACGGGCGCCGGGCAGCACGGCGTGGCCACCGCGACTGTTTGCGCTTTGTTCGGTATGAAGTGCCTTGTTTATATGGGAAAACTGGATGTGGAACGTCAACACCTGAATGTGCAAAAAATGAAAATGCTGGGAGCCGAAGTCATTCCCGTTACCGGAGGAAATATGACTTTGAAAGACGCAACCAATGATGCCATCCGGGATTGGTGTTGTAACCCGTCCGATACTTTCTATGTGATCGGGTCGACTATCGGTCCGCATCCGTATCCGGATATGGTTGCACGCTTACAGTCAGTGATCAGCGCCGAGATCAAACGTCAATTGGAGGAAAAGGAAGGGCGCGATTATCCCGATTATCTGTTAGCCTGTGTAGGAGGAGGCAGTAATGCTGCCGGAGCTTTTTATCATTATCTGGACAACGAAAAGGTGCAATTTCTGGTTGCGGAGGCGGCCGGGAAAGGGGTTGATACGGATATGTCGGCTGCAACGATTCAACTTGGACGGGAGGGGATCATTCACGGGTGCCGTACATTGATCATGCAGAATGAGGATGGACAAATTGAAGAGCCGTATTCCATTTCAGCGGGCTTGGATTACCCCGGAGTTGGCCCCATACACGCTTTCATGGCTCGGGAAGGCCGCTCGCAGGTCTTTGCCGTAACCGATGAGGAGGCCTTGGAAGCTGCTTTTGAACTCACGGCTTTGGAAGGAATCATACCGGCATTGGAAAGTTCGCATGCATTGGGGATTTTGAGGAAACAGCAATTTAAGAAAGAGGATATTGTTGTGATCAATCTTTCCGGTCGTGGCGACAAAGACATGTCTACTTATGTGCAATATATTTGATTTACTTAAAAATAATCGACAAATAATCGACAAATGAAAATACATACTATTTCAAAAACAATGTTGGCGGATTTGCAGACGCCGGTTAGCGTCTACCTGAAAATAAGGGATTTATTCCCGGAATCCGTATTACTGGAAAGCTCTGACCACCATGGCGGCGAATCAAGCTATTCTTTCATAGGTGTACAACCGTTGGCGCGTTTCATTGTAGAGAATCGCTCCATCAGCCGGGTTTACCCTGACGGGAAAACTCTTGTTTCCACTGTTTCCCCTGAAAATCAGGTCGCTGATGTGTTCAACCGTTTTTTACAGGAGTTCAGTCCGGATAAGGATCCTAAAAAGCAATCGTTCAACGGATTTTTCGGCTACACATCATACGATGCGGTACGGTATTTTGAAGATATAGAACTGAAAAACGCGGTTAATGACAAGTCTTCTATTCCTGACATGTGTTACATCTTGTATAAATACACAATTGCAGTCAATCATTTCAGAGATGAATTGACAATTGTAGAGAATCTGACGGACGGACAGGAGAGTAACATGGAGTATTTGGAAGAGTTATTGAACAACCGGAATTTCGCTTCTTATGATTTTGAAGCCGGAGATAAGGAAATATCTCCCGTGTCGGACGAAGATTACATGGAGATGGTAACCAAAGGAATACATCATTGCAAACGTGGCAATACCTTTCAGATTGTATTATCAAGGAGGTTTCATCAACCCTTCTCAGGCGATGATTTCAAAGTTTACCGGGCATTGAGATCCATTAATCCATCCCCGTATCTGTTCTATTTCGACTTCGGATCGTTCCGTATATTCGGTTCTTCTCCGGAGACTCACCTCAAGACGAGTAAAGGAAGGGCTTATATCGACCCGATTGCCGGTACGTTCAGAAGAACGGGTGATGATGAAAAAGACCATCAACTGGTTCAGGAGTTATTGAAAGATCCGAAAGAAAATGCGGAGCACGTCATGCTGGTCGACCTGGCGCGGAATGATCTCAGCCGGAACTGTACGGATGTTACCCTGGACATTTACAAAAAGATACAGTTTTATTCTCATGTAATACACATGGTTTCCAACGTGAGCGGGGAGATCATTCCCGGAACCAATCCCGTTAAATTGTATGCGGATACGTTTCCTGCCGGAACGCTTTCCGGAGCGCCCAAAGTGAAAGCGATGCAGTTGATAGATGAAATAGAGCCACACCGGCGGGGTTTTTATGGCGGGTGTATCGGGTATGTCGGACTGGATGGAGAGATAAATCAGGCCATTACCATCCGTGCGTTTTTAAGTAAAAACAATACGTTGTACTATCAGGCAGGAGCCGGAATCGTTTCCAAATCTGTTCCGGAAAAAGAGTTGCAGGAAGTAAATCATAAGATAGGCGCTTTGAAGCAAGCCATAGATCTGGCTAAATCATTGAAAAACTAATAAAATGATGTATATATGAAAGTTTTAATATTTGATAATTACGACTCTTTCACCTACAACCTGGCGCATTTAGTCCGGAGTTTCGGTTACGCTGTCGATGTCTTTCGCAATGACAGGATAGCCATGGAAAAGGTTGCCGCATACGACAAGATAATCTTGTCGCCGGGTCCCGGCACTCCGGTAGAAGCCGGGGAATTGTTGACCTTGGTGAAACAGTATGCCCCGACAAAAAGTATATTGGGCGTCTGTCTGGGGCATCAGGCTATTGCCGAATGTTTTGGCGCGACTTTATTAAACCTGGATACGGTGTACCATGGAGTTGCAAGTGAAATGAACATTATAGCGTCCGATTATATTTTCGACGGTGTTCCGGCGACTTTTCAAGCCGGGCGTTATCATTCCTGGGCTGTGAGTGTAACCCCGTTTCCGGATGAATTGCAAGTAACGGCATTATCATCGGAAGATGCGGAGATAATGGCTATAAAACATAGCCGGTATGACGTACATGGAGTGCAATTTCATCCGGAATCTGTTTTGACGCCGGAGGGAGCGACAATAGTTCATAATTTTCTAAAAAATAAATAAATGAAAGAGATATTATACAGGCTTTTTGACCATCAGTACCTGAGTAAGGAAGAAGCCAAAAACGTACTTACGAACATGGCTGCAGGCAAGTTTAACGATTCCCAGATTGCGGCGTTCGTTTCTGTCTATTTAATGCGAAGTATCACCCTGGAAGAGTTGACCGGTTTCCGGGAGGCTTTACTGGAAATGTGTGTCCCTGTGGACTTCTCCGGTTACGACGCCATCGACATTGTTGGAACCGGTGGGGATAATAAAAATACATTCAACATTTCTACCGCCAGCTGTTTTGTTGTGGCCGGCGCCGGATACAAGGTCGTGAAACATGGAAATTACGGTGCGACGTCCATCAGTGGAGCTTCTAATGTAATGGAAATGAATGGTATTAAGTTTACTACCGACATGGGAATCTTATCACGATCCATTGAGGAGGCCAATATTGCTTACCTGCATGCGCCGTTGTTTAATCCCGCGCTGAAAACCGTTGCCGGAGTCCGCAAACAGTTGGGCGTAAGAACATTTTTCAATGTACTGGGGCCATTGGTCAATCCCGCTTGTCCTAAAAACAATATGCTGGGCGTTTTTAATTTGCGCATGGGACGGTTATATTACTATATGTATCAGAAGTTAGGCGGGAAATTCTCCATTGTGCACAGCCTCGACGGGTACGATGAAATATCATTGACCGGCGAATTTAAGGTTATTAACTCGTCGGGCGAGCAGATCTATACGCCGGAACAGTTGGGATTATCCCGTTTCTCAGAATCCGATCTTTATGGTGGCGATACGGTTTCTGAAGCCGCCGCTATTTTCAGAAATGTATTGAATAACAGGGCGACAGAGGCGCAGAAAGCCGTCGTGATCGTCAATTCGGCCTTTGCCATTCAAACCCTGGTGCCGGAGTTCTCGATAGAAGCTTGCCTCAATCTGGCAACCATTTCCATTGAAAGCGGGAAAGCCTTGAAGATGTTCAAGAAATTCAGCGATATAAACAGTTGATGAATGTTAAACAGTAAGCTATGACTTGTTTATGGATATATTAAATAAGATAATCGCTCAAAAGCGGATTGAACTCAGTCAATATATGCAGGTGGTCAGTTTGGATCAATTGAGAACGATGTTCCTGAACTGCCGTACGGCTCAACATTCATTGAAAAACGCCCTCTCGCAGTCAGCGACGCCGGTCATTGCCGAGTTCAAACGGAAATCTCCTTCCAAGGGATTCATCAACGAAAGCGCCGATGTGAAAGACATTATTCCCGGATACGCACGGTCGGGGGCTGCCGGCATTTCCGTGCTGACGGACAGGCAGTTCTTTGGTGGGAATATTGGCGATTTGAAGCTGGCGCGTACGTTAACGGATCTTCCCTTATTGAGAAAAGATTTCATAATTGATGAATATCAGCTGTATGTAGCCAAAGCTATCGGCGCCGATGTTATCCTGCTGATTGCCGCTGCGTTGACGGTGGAGCAGACTCTCCGGCTGGCTCGGAAAGCGAAAACCCTGAATTTGGAAGTATTGCTGGAATTGCATGATGAAAAGGAATTGGGGCATATCAATGAGTACGTTGACATTGTGGGTATTAATAATCGCAATCTGAAGACTTTTTCTGTGGATATAGACGCTTCCATACGTTTGGCAGACCGGTTGCCGGCTGATCTGATGAGAATATCGGAAAGCGGAATATCACAGCCGGAAACGATAGTTCACCTGATGGACGCCGGTTTCCGGGGCTTTCTGATAGGAGAATGTTTTATGAAAGCACCCGATCCGGAGGCAGAACTGAACGATTTTATCCTTCGGGTAGAGGAATTGCGTAAAACAAACAACCGGATATGAAGATTAAAGTATGTGGAATGAAAATTCCGGAGAATATAAAGGAATTGTCCCTCTTGCAACCCGATTACATGGGTTTCATATTTTACAGGAACTCAAAGCGTTTTGTCGGCGATCCGGAGCCGGAAACGCTGTTGTCCATCCCCGGAGAGATTAAGAAAACCGGCGTCTTTGTAAACGAAAACCCCGCTGAAATAGAACGGATTGTTTGCCTGTACAATTTACAGGCTATCCAGTTGCATGGAGACGAATCACCTGATGTTTGCAGGCATTTCAGGGAAAAAGGCATTGAAGTCATCAAGGCGATTCCTGTTTCGGGTAAAGAAGATTTATTACGGTCGAAAGATTATGCAGACAGCTGTGATTTCCTTTTATTTGACACGAAGACGCCGCTTTACGGGGGGTCAGGGAAACAGTACGATTGGGAGATATTAACGGATTACAACGCTCCCGCCCCTTTCTTTTTAAGCGGAGGAATCGGTGCGGACGATCTGCCCCGGATCCTGTCATTCCAGCATCCCCGCCTGTTTGGAGTCGACCTGAACAGCAAATTTGAAAGCGCTGATACCCGAAAAGACATTCCTCAACTGGAGAAATTTATCAGTCAATTACGAAACGAGCAAGCAACACTTGCATTAAAAAAACACATTTCAATGAACAGAATACAACAACTTTTTCAGAAAAAACAAAAGAATATACTATCGGTATTCTTTACAGCCGGATATCCTCATCTCGATGATACCAGGGAGATTATAATTGAATTAGAGAAAAAAGGGGTCGACATGCTGGAAATAGGCATCCCCTTTTCAGACCCGATGGCCGATGGTCTCGTCATCCAGGAAAGCAGTTCAGTTGCGCTTAAAAACGGGATGAACCTGAAGAAACTGTTTGAACCGTTGCAGGATATACGGAAAGAAGTCGACATGCCTCTGGTGATGATGGGTTATCTGAATCCGGTGATGCAATTCGGATTTGAGAACTTCTGTAAAAAATGTGCCGAAGCCGGTGTCGACGGGATGATTATCCCGGACTTACCGTTCCGGGATTACATGGAATCCTATAAGCCGGTTGCAGACAAATACGATTTGAAGATGATTATGCTGATCACTCCGGAAACTTCAGAAGAACGGATCTCTCTCATAGACGAACACACGGAAGGCTTTATCTACATGGTCTCGTCGGCGTCTACTACCGGAACCCGGCAATCATTCGGCACGGATACTAAAGACTATTTCCATAAAATTCATTCCATGGGATTGCGTAACCCTTTGGTGATCGGATTCGGAATCTCCAACAAGGAAACCTTGCAGGCAGCGCACGAAAATGCAAACGGAGCCATCATAGGCAGCAAGTTTATCAAAGCGCTGGCCTCGGAAAACACCATCCCCAAAGCCGTGAGCCGGTTGATGGAAGACCTGCAATAGAAGGCCTGTGTCCCCCGGCGGAGTACCCATTGCAAAGAAAAAAGTTATATACCCGTTTTTTTTAGTACCTTTACGTCGATATGTTATTAGTATTAATTCCATAAAAGAAAATAAATGGAAAACAAACATGCTGTATTTATCCCCACCGACGTACTGACACAGGTACAAAACTTGGTAAAGCAGGCTAATGCGCTGCTCTTACCTTACGTAACGTCACTCACGCCCACCGAGAGGCGCACGATGGCGAAGATGGGCGAAAAAACGCTGAGTTTCGTGGAAAAAGCCCACGAGTTCGCCACGCAAAATCTCAATCTCGTGCCGCCGTTCCTCGACATGACGGCTTTCAACACCGATTTTGCCGACGCTCACAACCTGTGGTCGGTGCTCCTCGCTTCGCAGCAGCTCCACGAAAACCTTGACGACACCACGATGGCCTCCGGAAGCGAAGCCTATCAGGCAGCGCTCATATTTTACAATTCCGTAAAGATGGCTGCCCGTCAGGATATTCCCGGCGCCAAGGCGGTATACGAAGAATTGAAGAAACGTTTCCCCGGTCCCAAGCGTAAAAATCACAGCAACGGCGACCAGAAATCCGAAATAGAGGAATAAAATCCCGCGCTTGATGTTCAAAGAGCCGGTTTTGATGTGTCGAGCATCGAAGCCGGCTCTTTGAATATCAAATTAGTACTTCAGAAGTACAAATTTGTACTTCAGAAGTACAAATTTGTACCTCCGAAGTACAAATTTGTACCTCCGAAGTACTAAGCCGAGCCTCCGAAGTACAAATTTGTACTTCAGAAGTACTAAGCCGAGCCTCAGAAGTACAAATTTGTACTTCCGAAGTACAAAATCGGAGTTCGGAAGTACAAACGGGTCGTTAAAAGGATTTCGTTAAAAGTTCTGCAGGAAATCCGTCAGATTATCTTCCCGGTTCATGTCCATTTTTTTCCGCAGGCGGTAGCGATGCATTTCCACGCTCCGGAAAGTCATATCCAACAGCGGGGCAATATCT
>JAIRZF010000249.1 GCA_031267385.1 Dysgonamonadaceae bacterium
TAATACCGGAGAAGGAGGAGAAAATCCGGAACGTTTTATTATAGGAGAAGACGGACTAAACAAACGAAGCGCCATCAAACAGATCGCTTCAGGACGTTTCGGGGTAACGACAGAATATCTTGTAAATGCGGATGAACTTCAAATCAAAATAGCGCAGGGGGCAAAACCGGGCGAAGGTGGACAACTTCCCGGTTTTAAAGTGGATAAGATCATTGCTAAAACCCGCCATTCAATCCCGGGAATTACACTGATTTCTCCTCCTCCCCACCACGATATTTACTCCATTGAAGACCTTGCTCAACTGATTTATGACCTGAAGAATGTCAATCCGAAAGCCCGTATCAGTGTCAAACTGGTGGCGGAAAGCGGAGTCGGAACCATTGCCGCCGGTGTTGTGAAAGCAAAAGCAGATATGATCGTCATCAGTGGCGCCGAAGGAGGAACCGGAGCCAGTCCCGTCAGTTCGATCAAACACGCCGGAATTCCGGGAGAACTGGGTTTGGCTGAAACTCAGCAAACCCTGGTAATGAATAATCTGAGAAGATTTGTACGTCTCCAAACTGACGGACAATTGAAAACAGGAAAAGACATTGTAGTTTCAGCAATGCTTGGCGCCGAAGAATTCGGTTTTGCAACCAGCGCTTTGATCGTCCTTGGTTGCGTCATGATGCGCAAATGTCATTTGAATACCTGCCCTGTCGGCGTTGCAACTCAGAATGAAGAATTAAGATCCCGCTTCAGAGGTAAATACGAATATCTGATCAATTACATGACTTTCCTTGCCCGGGAAGTACGAGAACATCTGGCATTGATGGGTTACAGGAACCTGGATGAGATCGTCGGCAGAACAGATCTTCTGGAAGTAAAAAAAACGGAGCATAATTTCAGTCCTAAAATACAAAAGATCGATCTGTCTAAATTGCTCTTTTTTTCCGACTCCGGAAATGACATCCGTTTTACCACACCACAAGATCACAAAATAGATAAAATTCTGGATATCGAATTGATCCACAAATCCAGGCCTGCTATTGAAAGGTCTATGCCCGTAAAAATGGAAATAGGAATTTCCAATACCGACCGCTCCGTAGGTGCAATGTTATCCGGGGAGATAGCAAAACGTTATGGAGGAGCGGGACTCCCGGACAATACTATTATTGCGGAATTTAAGGGTTCTTCCGGACAAAGTTTTGCCGCATTTCTTACATCCGGAATTACTTTTCTTCTCAAAGGAGAGGCCAATGATTACCTGGGGAAAGGCCTCTCCGGAGGACGTGTTATCGTGTCCCCTCCGCATAACAGTACTTTTGCCCCGGAAGAAAACATCATTGCAGGAAATACCCTCCTGTATGGCGCAACATCAGGAGAAGTGTATATCAACGGGCGCGTCGGAGAACGTTTTTGTGTCCGGAATAGCGGCGCCATTGCCGTAGTTGAAGGAGCAGGCGACCATTGCTGCGAATACATGACCGGAGGACGCACTGTGGTACTCGGCTCTGTTGGGAAAAACTTCGCCGCAGGTATGAGCGGAGGATTGGCTTATGTTCTTAATCTCGAAGAAAATTTCGATTATTTCTGCAATATGGAAATGATCGAACTCTCCCTCATTGAATACAAGACTGAAAATGACGAATTATACAAATTGATCTCCAAACATTACCAATACACCCAAAGTCCTTTGGCAAAACGAATTTTAGAGAACTGGGAGGAATATCTCAAGCGCTTTATTAAGGTCACTCCAATCGAATATAAAAAAGTAATGCAAGAGGAAAAAATAGAAGCAATCAAGCAAAAGATTGCACAAGTTCAGTATGATTAGTTTTTGGGGCGCACCTCAAATCACATCTTAATTTTGTTTGTATGTATAACGCATTTTTAAAGATAAATAGAAAAGAAGCCGGTTATCGCCCCGTATTGGAACGAATTGCTGATTTCGGAGAAGTGGAACAGACATTAAACCAGGAAGATAGAATGTTACAGGCCTCCCGTTGTATGGATTGTGGCGTTCCTTTTTGTCACTGGGCCTGCCCGCTGGGAAATCTTATGCCCGAATGGCAGGACGCTTCATCCAAAGGGAAGTGGAAAGAAGCATATGACATATTAAGCGCTACCAATAACTTCCCTGAATTTACAGGCCGCGTTTGTCCCGCATTATGTGAAAAAAGCTGTGTCCTGATGCTGAGCGAACAACAACCGGTCACAATCAGGGAGAACGAAGCGGCTATAGTAGAACACGCTTTTCTGGAAGGGTATATTAAGCCTCATCCACCCGTGATCCGTACAGGGAAAAAGATCGCCGTCATAGGATCGGGACCGGCCGGACTGGCAGCTGCAGATATGCTCAACAGAAAAGGACATGCGGTTACTGTTTTTGAAAAAGACGAATCTCCCGGAGGATTGCTCCGTTTCGGAATTCCGGACTTCAAACTAAATAAAGAGGTTATAGACCGGCGATTAAAGATACTTAAAGAAGAAGGCGTCATTTTTCAATGCGGAATTGAAGCCGGTAAAAATAGTGGAACGGCAGCGCTCCTTTCCGGATTTGATGCCGTATGCCTTGCAACCGGAGCTGGTAAAGCCAGGGATATGAATGTGGAAGGCCGTTCTTCCAAAGGAATTTATTTTGCATTGGAATTCCTGCAACAACAGAACAGAATCATTGCAGGGAAAGCAATCCCTGCTTCAAAAACAATTTCTGCCAAAGGAAAACATGTTCTCGTAATCGGAGGTGGAGATACCGGTTCCGACTGTGTAGGAACATCCATCCGTCAAAAAGCAGTAAAAGTAACACAAATTGAAATATTATCACAACCTCCTATCGGCACAAATCCGGAGACTCCATGGCCGGCCTATCCATATGTATTGAAGACCTCCAGTTCCCATCAGGAAGGATGCACCCGGTTGTGGAACCTGTCGACCAAACGTTTTATTTCCAAAAACGGCAAACTCACCGGAGTGGAAGTGGAGGAAGTCGAATGGGAAAAAGGCTCTGACGGAAGAATGAAGATGAAAGAAACCGGAAAAATCGAGATCATCAAAGCCGACCTGGTCTTTTTATCTATGGGGTTCGTACATCCCGTTCATGAAGGCCTGCTGGACGACTTGGGCGTTGATTACGACGACAGGGGGAATGTTTCTTCGACAAACTCAAATCAATCTTCCATACACAAAGTATTCGTAGCCGGAGATGTCACTTCAGGAGCCAGCCTGGTTGTAAGGGCTATCAGTTCCGGCAGGAAAGCCGCAAAAGCAATTGACCTGTTCCTGAAACATTAAGAAACAGGAACAGGCCAATTTTTACCGTTTATTTTATTTCATTTCATTTCTTCCCCCGGCGGATCTTTCCTTTCGGGGTTGCTTTTGCTTTTTCAGGCGCTTCTTTGATAATCTTCATACAGTCGTCGTACGACAAGGTAGCCGGATCAGTCCCTTTCGTAATTTTATAATTACCTCCATCATATGAGATATATGGCCCAAAACGTCCGTTAAGAACCTGGAGCTTCTCATCCTGTTCAAAAGTCCGGATTATTTTCCTTGCTTCTTTTTCCTTTTTCTCATTGATCAGAAGTCCTGCTTCTTCAATTGTGATGGAAATAGGATCATATTGCTTGGGAATTGTAGTAAAGGCATTGTTATATTTCAGGAAAGGCCCAAAACGTCCAATGGCAGCAGTAACAGGTTTACCCTCTATTTCTCCGACCAGACGAGGCAAATCAAAGAGTTTCAAAGCCTCTTCCAGAGCGATCGTCTCTATCGACTGATCTTTCATCAATGAAGCGAAAGTCGGTTTTTCTTCATCATCGGCGGAACCGATCTGAACAAAAGGCCCATAGCGACCGATTTTCACAGAAACAGGTTTTCCTGATTTGGGGTCGGTACCTAAAATACGTTCTCCAACTTTATGTTCGGTCTTTGCTTTGGCGGCAGCCTCTACAATCGGGTGAAATACCTTATAAAATTTATCAATGGTATCCGTCCATTTCAAGTCTCCGTCGGCAACTTTATCCAATTCTATCTCAACACTGGCTGTAAAACCGTAATCCAAAACCTCCGGGAACTGTTCCGTCAGAAAATCATTCACAACCAGTCCGGTATCCGTCGGCATCAGCTTAGCTCTGTCTGCTCCCACCGTTTCTTTCTTTGTTTTGGAGGCTATTTTACCATCTTTCAAAGTCAATGTTACGAAATCACGTTCTTCTCCGTCTTTATTTCCTTTGATTACATAACCACGATTTTGTATGGTTGAAATTGTAGGGGCATAGGTGGAAGGACGTCCGATACCGAGTTCTTCCAGTTTGCGCACCAGGCTGGCTTCCGAATACCGGAACGGACGTTGAGATAAACGTTCCTGAGCGGAAGCCTCGTTCAAATCCAATTTCTCATTGACTTTCAAAGGCGGGATAATGGAATTGGTCGTTTCGTCCGAATTTTCATCATCGTGACTTTCCATATAGACACGTAAAAAACCGTCGAACTTAATGACTTCTCCTGTGGTCTGAAACTTATCCCGGCTATTGCTTATCGCAATTGTTACCGTTGTACGTTCTAAATCCGCATCTGCCATCTGGGAGGCGATAGTGCGCTTCCAAATCAACTCATACAAACGTTGTTCCTGTGCAGTCCCTTTGATCGTTTGCCTGTTCATATAAGCAGGACGAATTGCTTCGTGAGCTTCCTGAGCGCCTTTGGTCTTCGTTTGGAACTGGCGTCCCTTGAAATATTTTTCTCCGAATTCCGATTCTATTTCCTTTTTGGCCGCCGAAATAGCAATCGTCGACAGGTTAACGGAATCGGTACGCATATAGGAGATAAACCCGGATTCATAGAGTTTTTGAGCTACCGCCATTGTTTGCGATACCGAATATCCCAATTTGCGGGAAGCTTCCTGTTGCAGAGTAGAAGTTGTAAACGGTGGAGCCGGCGATTTCTTTGCCGGTTTGGTAATAATATCTTCTATTGTGAATGAAGCGCTTTCCAGTGTTTCCAGGAATTCCTGAGCTTCTTTCTCAGTCTTGAGCCGTCTTCCCAATTCTGCTTTTAGTGTGGTTCCATCCGATAATGTGAATAAGGCTATTACACGGAATGAAACTTCAGCTTTGAAATTATTGATTTCCCGTTCCCGTTCTACAATCAAACGAACGGCAACCGACTGAACTCGTCCTGCAGAAAGGGAAGGGCGTATTTTTTTCCAGAGCACGGGTGACAGTTCAAAACCCACGATACGGTCCAGAACGCGGCGCGCCTGTTGTGCATCCACCAGATTATAATCAATATCACGGGGATTCTCGATGGCATTCAGGATGGCGTCTTTAGTGATTTCGTGGAAAGCAATCCTGCGAGTATGCTCTTTCTCCAGCTTTAATGACTCGAAAAGATGCCATGCGATGGCTTCTCCTTCCCGGTCTTCATCGGAAGCAAGCCATACCATTGTAGCATCTTTTGCTTCTTTCTTCAACGATTTGACTACAACTTCCTTATCCGGAGATATAACATATTCCGGCTGATAGTTATTTTTAATATCGATTGCAAGACCTTTGTCTTTCAAATCCCGGATATGACCGTAACTGGACAATACCTTATAACTTCCGCCTAAAAACTTCTCTATGGTTTTGGCCTTTGCCGGAGACTCAACGATAACCAGATTTTTTTGCATAATATATGTTTCTAATTTTCGGGTGCAAAGGTATAAAAAACTTTAGAATCTGATACTTATGCCACCCATAATATTAAAATCTCGTGCCGGATAACCGTAAAACAAGTCATATTTTTGGAACAACAGATTATTCGCTTTAGCAAAAATGGAAAAGGTATCATTGATTGTATAAGTTCCGGACACCCCAAGATCATTCATATTCTTCATGTTTTCAGCGCTTGCGCTCAAAAGCGCTTTTCTTCCTGTTTCCAGATGATAAACGGCATCCAGTCGCAAGGGTAATTGAGGTATTTTGTATCCGGCAGTCAGTTCCGCCTCAAAATCCGGCTTACCCCAGGGTTCTTTTTTATCCTGTATCTTTTGCAAAAGGACGGGATCGATAGAGAGCATATCCGATGATATATCCCAACTGTAATAAGTTGCTTTTAGCCCCAGTTCGAATACATCCTGATAGTTATATTTCAGTTCGCCTCCCAGAGAGAATACTTCTGCATCGGCATACAAAGGATAGATCATCCCTCCTGCAAGAAATGCTCCCGGGTCTAAATATGCGGATACAAGTGAAAGCGCCGTGTTGAAAAAATGTTCATCTTTTATAACTTTATATCCGGCAAACACATCGAACCGGAAATTCCCGGACGAAGATCCCCGGACTCCTATCTTTCCGTCGAGTGGGACTCTGGAGTCAAAGATCCTGATTCCCGGGGTTACGTAACGGTTTTCATAAAACATGGAATAACAACTGTTGTCCTGCACGCCGCCGCCGGCCGACAGGTACAGATCGATTTTCTCTGCGGGATGGTAATTGAATTCCACATCGGGCGATAAATTACTCTTATTATCTATTCCCGACATAAGAAGCATGTTTACTTTGACTCCCAACCTTAAATTCCAGCGATCGCCGTCTATTCTAAAGTACGGATTGAGCAATATGTTATTGTAGTCATAGAAGCCAAAAACCCGCTTATTACCGGGTGTTGTATTGTCATAATTCTTCCAGTAACCACTGAGACCGATATTCATATCCGGATTAATTCCCTGATGAAAGTCCCAGCCTGCCGTAAAACGATTTTCTTTTGTTCCGTCCAATTCTTTTGAATAGAGGTATTTCTGTTTGAACAGTGTATTTGACAAACTGAAGGTATAATTCAATTCGTTCGGACGGTCGTTTGTGATTCCGGCTCCTATTTCGAAGATGTTATCGACCTGGTTTACATCTTTATGAATGTCGTCCGGCAACCACGAATCAATATAATAGGATGAATTAGAATAGTCGTCAGTCAAAACGTAAGGTATTGTAAATCCGTAATAATTGAATGAGGAACAGGTATACTTGGCGTCTATATTCAAGCGTGTCCCGCCGAAATCGTGCAGATATCCCAAGCCGAATAAATTATCATTGATCTTCATTTTCTGTTTTGTATCATCCTGCAAGTATTTCACATTACCGTTGGATGAGCGATGGGAACCGAAAATACTGAGGCGATCCTGTTCTGAATTCAGGATTTGATAACCCAAATCGCCGTCAATGTCGATGAATGAACTGACTCCCGCCGTCAGATAGCCTCTTTTCTTTGAATGAAGAACATCTGTAAAGAACGATCCGGCAGGAAGGGTTGTCAACTGGGGAGAGATTTCGTACGGGACGGAGAATTTAGCAAATTCCACCTGTGTTTTTGGGGCTTCCGGCTCTTTCAATTCGGGCAATGTGCCGATCTTAGCTGCATCTCTGATGGTTGGAGTGTATTCTTTTTCCAGGGTCAGTTCTCTTTTTAATGCTGTAGAATCCTGTTTTGCATCCTGGGCCGAAGTGGGCGCTGCATAACATGCAACTGCGAGTATGATGAGATTTTGAAGTTTCATATCTGTTTGTTTATTTGATTTTACCGAGACGTTCCTGAATCATTGCATGAATATCATCGTCTGTATTTTTATAGTTATGCTGTAAGCTTTCCAGGTATTGCCTGGCCTGGAAATGATCGTCTTTTGCGACATAAACATCCGACAACAAGATGAATCCACGGGCGAGCCAATAGGCATGGGGCGTCCCTTTCCGTATATAATCGAGCGCTTCTTTTTCTGCTTTGTCCGGTTCTTGTGTGTCATAATAGGCCTGCGCCAGCAGATACTTGGCTTCTGCTCCGTGTACGGTACGCGTATCTTTTGCCAGCTCCATCAATTCGGGCAATGCTTTTTGGGTTTCTTTCAAGCCCAGGCAGGCTTTGGCTTTGTAGTATCTGCTTTCGGTCGTTACTTCGGGGGCAACGGCAGACTCTTTTGATACGGCACTGGCGGCGTTCAGTATTTCAGCATAGTCGTTCAAATGATATCCTGAACGCATGATACCCAGTAAGGCGGCTATTTCATTCGGTTTACTTGCCGCCACTTGTTTTAAGCGTTGATAATTTGCCAGGGCGTCTTTATAGTCTTTGCTGTTGTATTGAATTTCCGCAACACACAGGAGCGCATTTTCAAGGAATTGGGTATTTCCGACGGAGATCACCTGTTCGTATTCTGATTTGGATCCGGCATAGTCTTTCCTGTTGTAATGAATGGCTCCCAGATAGTTGTGTGCATTGACGGAAAACGAGCCTTCCGGGAATTGTTGCAGGTATTTACTTAAAGCGGCCTGCGCCTGCGTTTCATCTCCTTTCAGGAATAGCTTTTCGGCGGACAGGTAAGTCAGGGAATCTTGTTCCGGCACTTCAAACCGTTCTATTCCGCCTCTGCTATTCACATATTCGGCATATTCCTGTATATTGTTCATGTCTACATATACGGATTTCAAATCCTGTGCTGCCACGCGGGCTTCTTCTGTTCCGGGATAACTCTCGATTACTTTTTTGTACGCCGTCGCCGACTTTTGCAGATCATTCCGGTTGAAATACAGCAAGCCGGTTTGGACTCCGGCTTTACGCGCCAATGCACTTTGAGGATATTGAGCAAGCAGTTTCTCAAAAGTCTGAATGGCGGCGGCGTCATCTTCCAGCATCACGTATGCGCGGCCTTTTTCATAGAGGGCGTCAATCGCGTAGCGGGAATCGGGGTAGGAGGAGATCAGCTGATCCATTTGAACTACTTTCCCCTTGTAATTCTTTTGTAATCCCATGACGTATCCTTTCTGGTAGGCGGCGTAATCTGCAAGGGAGGGTTGGAGTTCTACCGATTTGGAATACGCACTTTCTGCGTCGGCAAAGAGGCGCTGATCGAAATAGCAGTCTCCGAGACGGGCATACGCATCTGCGAATGAATTGGCTGCATGGTTTTTCTCCTTATTTATATAGGTGTTGAATGTATTTCGGGCATTGGAATACTGGGCTTTCTTGAAATAACAATATCCCAAGCCGTAATAAGCGAGTGCGCCCGGATTACTGCCGGCCTGGGAGGTGTTCAGATAGGCGTTATAATCTTTGATTGCGTTATCGTATTGATCTTGTTTATAATACGATTCAGCCCTCCAATAGATGGACTGGTCTCTTTCGCCGGGGGCATAATCTCCCATCCCGATTGCTTTTGTAAGGCTGCTTACGGCAGCGGGATAGTCGACATTCGTAAAGGCGACGGTTCCTTGATAGAAATAGATCTTTTGCTTTGCTTCCAGGATTTTACGTCCAGGGTTCTTAATCTTTTCTATGGAACGGAGAGCGGTATCGTAGTTTTTCGTTGTCAGGTAAACATCAACGAGACAATCGTTTACTCTGTCGGCATAGATTGACTTCGGGTAGGTATTCAGGAAATGTTCCAGGACGGTAACGGATTCCCCGAAAGCGGAAAACGAATTTTTATGCAGCAGCATTGCGTAATTGTACATCGCCGTTTCCTTGGCCTGTGGGTCGAAATCCAGGCGGGAAGCCGATTCAAAAGCCATCAGTGCATTCTTTTCATCTCCGGTATTCAGATACGATTGTCCGAGGTACAGGTAAGCGTTCTGTCCCAGGGCGTCATTGGACGGATCGCTCTTTACGAGGTAAGTTACAGCTTGTTTATAGTCTTTCTGGTTGTAGTACGACATCCCCAGCAGATACAGATCATTCCGCTGAGGGTTTTTCCCGGAGGAGGCGTATTGCAACAGATAGTTGGCTGCATTTGAATAGTCGGCTTCTTTATAGTAAGATACGCCGACAATGCGGTTTATTTCCGGATTATATGCATGCGACGAATACTTATTCAACAAATCGGTTCCTTCTTTTATGGTTTGGGAATAACGTCCCTGGATAAAATTAGACTGTGCGATATGATACGACACATCCGGTTGAAATTCTCTGTTATTCCGAAGCTGATTGAATAGAGGCAAGGCGTCATTGTATTTTCCATCCGAATAGTCGATATAGGCCGAATAATAAGTTGCAGCATCACGATAATGCTCTCCGGTGGTTCTCAACAGTCCGAACAACCTGCGCGCTTCTTCTTTCTTATCCGATTTCAGGCAGGAGAACGCCATCCGGTAGGCATAATTTTCCTGATCTTCAGGGGAGATGTTATCAATATCGGCTCTTTCGAACCAGTGAATGGCCACATTATAATCCTGCCGCTCAAAGTGAGCAGACCCGATCATGAAGCAGACTTCGTCACGGTGGATTGTTTCCGGATAAGTATCCAGAAAATCCTTCAACACGTTGGCTGCATCTTTCCGCCCTTGTTTATAAGCCGATGCGGCCAGTAAAAAGCCGGCTTCCCGGATCAGGACAGGATCTGTTGCCTGTTGTTTTTTATACTGATTGATCTTGTCAATGCATCCGGCGTAATTCCCATCATCGTACATGGTTTTAGCTTCCTTGTAAAGCCGGTCGGGTGAAATGAACTGTTCCGAACGCTGGGAGACGGCCAATTGTGCAGACAAGATTAAAGACAGTAAGAGTATTGTTTTTCTCATTTCAAGATTGTTTAACCGGTTGTGATATTTCGCAACCTTTATTCATAATGTAATATAAACGTGAATTGTTTAATAAAATTTCATTGAATGTCGATGAATTTGTTTCGGCGCCCACAATTATTCTTATCTTTGTCAAAACAAATTCACACATATATTTAATGTATAATATAAAAAATTTTCACAACACAACATGCACTGCGACTAGAATCAATGATTCTGTTCACAATACGCTCCGTACTGCGACTAGAATCAATGATTCTGTCCACAATACGCTCCGTACTGCGAGCAGAATCAATGATTCTGTTCACAATATGCTTCGTACTGCGACTAGAATCAATGATTCTGTTCACACCAATCATTAACAACCGATCAGCAAGTGCTTAAATAGTTAAGTACTTAAATTTTTAAAATAAATTAATGGAAACAAAACTGAGAAAGCCCGAAACGG
>JAIRZF010000082.1 GCA_031267385.1 Dysgonamonadaceae bacterium
TAAATGTTTCCGGCATTGTATTTTATTATTGCAAGTTCCATTTTGTACGTTTTACGTTTTACGTTTTACGTTTTACGTTTGGCTTACGCACGCTTACAACGTAAAACGTATAACGTAAAACTTATTTCGCGAATGCGACCGAACGGGTTTCGCGTATCACGGTGATCTTCACTTGTCCGGGATAAGTCATTTCATCCTGGATTTTCTTCGCTATTTCATTCGACAGGTTTTCTGTCTGTACATCATCAATTTTGTCAGCGCCGACGATGACGCGTAACTCACGACCGGCCTGGATCGCATACGTTTTTACGACTCCCGGATAAGACATTGCCAACTGCTCGAGGTCATTCAGACGTTTGATGTAAGCTTCGACAATTTCACGGCGCGCTCCCGGACGAGCGCCGGAAATGGCATCACAAACCTGGACTATCGGGGCAAGCAGGCTGGTCATTTCGACTTCATCGTGGTGCGCTCCGACTGCATTGCAGATGTCCGGTTTTTCTTTGTATTTTTCCGCCAGTTTCATACCGAGAATAGCGTGTGGCAATTCCGGCTCGTCGTCCGGCACTTTACCTATATCATGTAATAATCCGGCTCTTTTTGCTTTTTTAGGGTTCAAGCCTAATTCCGAAGCCATAACAGCACAAAGATTGGCTGTTTCACGTGAGTGCTGCAACAAATTCTGTCCATAAGAAGAGCGATATTTCATGCGCCCGATCATGCGGATCAACTCAGGATGCAGACCGTGTATTCCCAGATCGATCGTTGTACGTTTACCGGTCTCGATGATCTCTTCTTCAACCTGTTTACGTACTTTATTCACAACTTCTTCAATACGTGCAGGGTGTATACGTCCGTCCTGCACCAATTGATGCAACGCCAGACGGGCGACTTCACGGCGCACAGGGTCAAAACCGGAAAGAATAATTGCTTCAGGAGTATCATCAACAATGATCTCAATGCCGGTTGCAGCTTCCAGGGCACGGATATTACGTCCTTCCCGACCGATAATACGTCCTTTGATCTCATCGGAATCAATATGAAAGACCGTAATCGCATTTTCGATTGCAGTTTCCGTAGCTACACGTTGAATTGACTGAACCACAATCTTTTTAGCTTCTTTATTGGCGGTCATCTTCGCTTCTTCCACGATCTCATTGATGTATGCGGACGCCTGGGATTTGGCTTCTTCTTTCAATGATTCGGCCATACGTTCTTTGGCTTCTTCCGCCGATAATCCGGAAAGGGCTTCCAATCGTTCGATTTCAAGTTTATGTATTTTACCCAGTTCCTGTTTTTTCTTCTCTACAACTTCCATTTGGGCCTCCAGATTTTCACGAACTGCTTCCGTTTCATTCTTTCTTTTCTGAAGTTCTTCCTGCTTCTGGTTTAAGACCAACTCCCGTTGCTTCAGTCTTGCTTCTTGTGATTGTATTTTTGAATTTCTGACGCTCACCTGTTTTTCAAGGTCAGCTTTCAATCCAAGAAATTTTTCTTTCACTTCCAGGAGCTTATTTTTCTTTATTGTTTCAGCTTCTTTTTCAGCTTCTTCTATGATTTTCCGGCTTTTTGATTTAGCCACCGTATTGACTGCAATCCAGGCAACGACAGCTCCTATAATCAATCCCACCACCCCGATTATTATTGTTTCCATACAAAATTATTCATTAATATATCATTTAAAATAAAAAAACACTACCCAAAAAGCGGAATCAACAGCGTCATTTTGTCGTCATTCTGACGAAAAGTTTCACTTTGAAACAACTTACAGTAGTGCGAAACAAGTCGGAACTTTATTGTCCGTTCTCTCCGATAAATTCCATCAAATCGAAATTCAGACCTTCCAGTTTTTCAAATACAGGCTCAATATCTTCATTTTTTTCTATTTTAACAGAACGCAGAGAAAAATGAAGAGATACCATAGCCAATAAATCATTCAACTCCACGCCTTTAGTATAAACCGACCGGTATTGGAGTATCTTATCATTTATTTGTCGTACCGCTATTCGATAAAGTTGTTCTTCACTTCTTTTACAACGAAGTTTATAAACTTTACCTCCGATATTAACTTGTATTCCTAATTCATCGTTCATTGCATTGACTTTCATTCATTGAGTAAAGCGATGCATTTTTCGACTTCCCGCACTAACTTCGACAATCTCTGCTTAGCTCCTTTAAAATCGTCCTGCCGGACGGTTATAATTCTTGCCATTTTCAGATTGTCGTATTTGACTTTTAAAGACTTTATTTCTTCAGACGCCAGATGCAATTGTCCGTCTTTTCCGGCAATCTGTCGCTCAAGTTCGCCATTTTCCCGTTTAAGTGTCTCATACATAAACATTAATTGCCGAACTCGCGCTTCAAATTCCGTCAACGTTTTCTTCTGAGCATCAGTCATAACAAGCCAAATTGCTCACAAAAATAAGAAATTGTTGATAGGAAACAAAATAAACATGCTATTTTTTTGATTTTGCCCAATACTTTCGCTAACTTATTTCATATTATCCGGAAGTCATATCCTTCCTATAGAATAGTAATCAAATCCGTAATCGGCAAGATCCGATTTCTCATATATATTTCGTCCGTCAAGGACTACAGGCGATTTCATCAATTTTTTGATCGTATTCCATGCCGGCAGACGGAACTCTTTCCATTCCGTGACCACGATGAGTGCATCAGCATCATCTACGGCATCATAGATATCTTTTGCGACTTCAATTCCGGTTCCCAACCTGCGCACAGCTTCCGGCATTGCAACAGGGTCATAAGCTACCACACTCCCTCCTGCCGATAATATCTTATCGATCAACACCAAAGATGTGGCTTCACGCATATCGTCTGTTTCCGGTTTGAAAGCCAAGCCCCAAAGGGCTATGCGTTTTCCCTGCAACCGACCGTTAAAATGTTTTTCTAACTTATTAAACAACACTTCTTTCTGGGCGTCGTTCACTTCTTCAACGGCCTTGAGTACACGCATGGTATACCCTTTTGTTTCTGCAGTCCTGATCAGCGATTTAATATCTTTCGGGAAACAACTGCCTCCATATCCACATCCGGGATAAAGGAATTTACTGCCGATACGGGCATCCGAACCAATGCCTTTACGAACCATATTCACATCAGCGCCAACGATCTCGCAAAGATTTGCAACATCATTGATGAAACTGATCCGTGTAGCCAGCATTGCATTTGCAGCATATTTAGTCATTTCTGCAGATGGAATATCCATGAACAGCACACGGAAATTATTCAGCAAAAACGGACGGTAAAGACGGGTCATCAACTTTTGCGCTTTTTCGGAATCAATTCCTACGACAACCCGATCGGGACTCATAAAATCTTTGATTGCGGCGCCTTCTTTTAAAAATTCCGGATTGGAAGCGACATCAAACGGGATTTCAACTCCTCTTTTATCCAGTTCCGACTGAATGATTTCTTTGACAAGAACGGCGGTACCTACCGGCACAGTACTTTTATTGACAACAAGAGTGTAATTGTTGATCGACCGGCCAATCGTCCCGGCGACCTCCAAAACATACCTCAGATCCGTACTTCCATCTTCGCCGGGAGGCGTCCCTACGGCACAGAAAACGATTTCCACACCATCCAGAACCGACTTCAGGTCGGTCGTGAAATTTAATCTCCCGGCTTTATGGTTACGTAAAACCATCTCCTCCAAACCGGGTTCGTAAATCGGGATAATTCCCTGCTTCAGATTCTCTATTTTTTGGTTATCTATATCGACACAGATCACATCGGTTCCCATTTCGGCAAAGCAGGTTCCGCTTACTAAACCGACATAACCCGTTCCTACTATCGCTATTTTCATACGTCATTATTTTTTATTTTATAGGTCGTATGGAACCCGTGCTAATGTCATCGGTATGGATGTTATTTTATCATACGGGTTTCATACGTACATAATTTGTTTTTTATGGAACAAATTTACGAATTTTATGTTCATTTTTTGCTACTCCCATAAATAATGGCAGAAAACAAAACGATCCAATCAGGGAAGTCACCATCCCTCCTATTGTTCCGGCAGCCAGAGGGAACCAGAATGCTTCTTTATATTCACCGATCATGAACGGGATAAAACCCAATATAGTAGACACTACTGTCAAGAAAATAGGGCTGATCTTGGCATTCCAGGCTTTAATATATGCTTTCAAGGGATTAATTTTCCTTTTCCTGAGAATGTTATTATATTCATTCATCACATAGATATTGACATTGACGGCGATACCACAAAGCAGGACGAATGAGGCAAATCCTCCCTGGTCAAAGTTCAACTTAAACAGATAAAATGTCAGGAAAATACCGATGAATGCTATGGGAATCACAAAAATAACGGACAATGGTTGTTTCAATGAATTAAATAAGACGCTGCAAGTAAAATAAATAATCACAAAAATCAACAGTATCAACCAATATTGTTTGGAATTATCTCTTCCCCAGCTCCAACCTCTCGCCTGATCTTCAATGGTATAACCCATCGGCAATGTAGTCCTAAATTTATCGATACAACGTGTCAGGAATTTCTTCCCCTGTTCATTGGATCCAATGTATTCATATTGTAAGCCTAACAAATATTGCTGGTCTTTTTTCACAATATCCTGGGGAGCCTGAGATTTCTGAACAGTTGCCAGTTCTTTTAATTTATATTCTTTCTCTTTTCCGATTCGTCCGGGCACATGTTCAAGACTCCACACATCATATTCTTCCGATTGCCGTGAATTCAGGACAATACGTTCCAGTCCGTATTCTCCCGGGATCTGTCCTGCATTTATTTTTTGTCCGAACATTGGTTTTAATGAAGCAAATAATTGAATGGGCAGCATATTTTCCTGTGCCAGTCGCTCCGGATCCAAATCAAACATAAACTCCTGGTAATCATCTTTATACCAACTGTATTCCGAACTAATCAACACTTCTTTTATCCGTCGGTTCTCCAGTAATTCTTCTTTGAATTTTTCGGCTAATTCATACAATTCATCATAATTAAATCCCTGTATCACAACATATGACGAACCTGCCATTTCACTGACATTATTATTAAAACCATCGCCAAGTCCATATACTCCCCAACTACCTCCACCCAATTCAATAGCCTTACTGATCAGCTTGGATTTTAACAAATACGGAAATCCGGTACGTTCACTTTCTTTGGTAAAATCAATGTTGATGCTGGCCCTCCGGGCGCTCTGTACGCTGGTTTGAAACTGCTTCACCTCGTTGAATTGACTGATATAGACTTCCATCTTCTGTATCAGATTGTTCATCTGCGACACAGTCGATCCGTTAGGTAATGTTGCTGTGACATAGACAGAGGTTTGTTCCCTGTTCTTAAAATAACTTCCCTGGAACACTTTCTGTACAAACAGCCTCAAAGTTCCTCCCAGATATTTATCTGTATGGGATTTGATTTTTTCCTTATAAATATTCGATCCCAAGGTTTTATTATAAATCTCGCCCCACTGTGATCCATCGTTCACTTTTTCGGGCAATAAAAACACAGGCAGACCAAAAACCAGAATAATCAGAATACAAACCGGAACTCTCCAACGCCAGGTAAAACGACAAAAAACAGCGTAAAAACGATTGAAATATACATTCATACGTTTCGGTCTTACAACAGGTAAGCAACGTTGAACGGCAAATGGCAGCTTACTCAGCAACCGGTTCCTGATGCGCCTTTTATTCTTTGCTTTTTGCCCTTTGCCGATCTTCAGTTTCTCTAATAACGCAGGAACCAAAAATAACGCAACAAACAGTGATACGGAGAGATTTATAATAATAACCCAGGCAAAATCCAACAGATTCAACCTGATTTTTTCATCCATAAAGAAAATAATCACCAAAGATGCAATTGTCGTAATCGTTGCCGTGAGAATCGCAAAATAGGCATTTTTGTTATTTCTCCGGATAATCTGATCCGACATTACGATTGTATTATCAATGACCAGGGTCAACGAAATAGTGATCCCCGCCAGGGAATAAAGCTGCATTTCGAGTCCCAGGAAATAATAAAAAATGACTGCAATGGAAATATTGATGAACAGAGAAATCGAAATCAGTAGTAAATACTTCAGATTACGATAGATCATCATCACAAACAACAGCAGGATTATCAATGTGAGACTTGTGCGGAAATAAATTTTATCCAGTTCATCTTTAATATATTCTGTTGCATCGTATCCGAGGTGCATTTCATAGCCTGCAGGAAAAATAAGTTCAATGGCCTCCAGTTCTTTTTTTATCAATTGACTCAATTCCAGCTGATTGGCATTTTCATCCGCTTTTATCGACATGTAGATGGAATTCAGTCCGTTGATACGATAATAACTCTGGGCGTCTTGTTCCAGATAACCGACAGTCACAACTTTATCCAGAGATATTAATTTCCCGTTGACATTCTTGACCTGAATGTTTGCGGGATCAAATCCATGTTTAGTTTCAAGTTCGGGGGCAAGAGCGACCCGTATCCATTGAGTCTCTCCGTCCGAAGTCTCAATGGAAGCTGTCCCCAAAAATTCCCGGCTAAGATAATTGGTTATAGCGCTTTGAATATTCTGCACATTCAGACCGAGGGTTTCCAAGATTTTGTAATCGTATTCAACTTTCCATTCCATCGGCATGGCGCCACTGACGATGATCTGATTAACTCCGGGTATTTGTGCCAGTTTCGGTTTGATATTACTTTCCGTAAACTGCTGGATCACAATCGGATTCGCAGGCGCATTAACCGTATAACTCAAAAAGGGACGGTTAGCATCGTTATCCGAACGATTCAGGGAGATGACGGGATAACTTGTTCCCTCCGGCAAGAACGGCCAGGTTTGCCGGATAATTGTCGATGCTTCAAAACGTACCGCATCCAGATCTGCATGTTTATCAAAACTGACATTGATCCTTCCCCATCCATTTCCCGAAGTCGAAGCAATGTTCTGAATCCCCTTTATCCGGTTCAACATGGATTCGAGTTTCGAGGTAGCTTCCATTTCCACTACTCTGGAAGCATTTCCCGGCATGGAAAAACTGACATTGATCTGAGGTAACGCCTGCGAAGGAGATAACTTCACAGGTAATCTCGGAATCAATGCCAGACCAACCAGTGTGAGGCAGGCAAATGCTAGAATAATAGAGAATGAAGATACTTTCATGTTTTACGTTTTACGTTATACGTTATACGTTATACGCTGTACGTTGTACGTTATACGTTGTACGTTCTTGTCGTGCGTAAGCCAAACGTAAAACGTATAACGTATAACGTGTACTACGTACAACTATTTAATATTCATTTCCATGTCAAATACAACAGAAAGAGACTCATTTTTTTCAAAATCAAATAAAGTCAATTTCCTGATCTTGTAGTAACTCTTCCAATAATTTTTCAGTGATGATATATAATTTTTCTGAGCTTCTTTTTGCCGGTTTAATGATAACGTCAGACTGTTAATATCTGCTTTTCCGATAATAAAACGTTCTTTGGTATTATTATAAGCCATATTTGCCAGATTCAACGCTTCCTCTGCACTGCTGATCATATCCTGTTGGACATTGAAATCATTCACTGTCATGATCACATCCTGCTCCAGACCAAGTTCTTTTTGACGAACCGATAATTTAGTGACATTCAGGTTGTTTTTAGCCATATTAGCTTTGCCTTTCCGCACTCCCCAATCAAGCAAAGGTATTTTTAATCCGACAGATATGACATCCTGTTGCAATGGATTTTGATATACTCCGGAAAAATTATCTGCTACCTGATTGAATCCGACACTGGCAGTAAAACTGGCCTCAAAGTTCGCACTCTTCTTTGTCCGGTCGACCTCTTGCTCGGCCTCCAGTACAGACTGTTTATATCCGATAAAGTCCGGATTATTCTGTTGAGCGTACATCAGCGCCTTATCTGCATTTACATCCAATTCTTTGGGACGACCGGGCAGTTCCAGCCTGACTTTTGTAGATTTATCCATACTCAAAAAGGAGACAAAGCTAAACATGGCGCGCTTAAGATCTATTTCTGCATTCTTAAGGCTGTTTTGGGCATTTACGGCATCCAGTCTCAATGTCAACAAATCGGCCTGGGAAATTGCTGCAATTTTATGGCGTTCCTGCCCGATCCGGTACAGTGTATCACTTGAAGCAACGTTATCCATCGCCATATCATACTCTGCCTGAGCCATTGCCAGATCGAAAAAGTATCCGGTAGAGGATTCCGATATTTCTTCCCGGTCATATAAATATTGTTGCTTGGCTTTTTCATATTTGAGAGGTTCGATCCTTTTTTCCCACTTAAAACTGTTAAAACCGAACAGATCCTGCTGATAGCCTATACGTATGGGTACAGAAGTATATTGACCATATACGTTGTCCCCAAAATTCCGGATGTATCCCAATTCCGAATCAATAAAAAAGGTTCCTCCCGTCAAATCAAAGTTCTGACGGATAGACAGATTTCCGGATGAATACATGGATTGTTGTTCACGATAAATATCCAGGTTGGTTTCCGAATCGTAACGTCTTGTGATGTCCCTGTAATATTGAATCGGGGTCATTATAAGATTTAACGACGGCAGACGGGCGGCTTTGTAAGAACGGAAGCCCCAATAGCTCGACTGGTAGAGATTTTTTGCCGTGAAAGCCTGTAAAGAACTGTCGCTGGCAATCTCAATGGTGCGCCCGAGCGACAGGGAGATCTGAGACTTTAGCGTATGAGGAAAAATAAGGATACTAAAGACTGTAAAAACACAGCAGAAGAGGGACTTAATAAAAGCCTTTTCTAAACCGGAAATTGTATGATACGAATTTAAAGACATGATTCTCTGTTTTGACTACGTCGATTTTATAATTCAATTCTCAACTCTTTTTTCTATAGATCCACCAATAAACAAGAGGAACTACAAATAAACTGACCGGTGTTCCGATAACCATTCCTCCGATAGTAGCGATGGCCAAAGGTTTCTCCAATTCGGAACCCATGTCGCCACTGAACAGAAGCGGCGCCATACAGACAATAGAAGTCAGACTGGTCATCAGAATTGCTTTAAGCCTGCGTCTCCCGGCTTCATGGATAGCTTCCATCAACTCCCAGCCTTCTTTCCTCAGTTGATTCATAATATCTACTTTCAGAATACTATCGTTGATAATAATACCACAGGTAACCACTATACCGATGGCGGACATTAAATTCAGGCTATGTCCCAGAACTATCAGCAGGCCGAGCGCTGCAGCCACATCAATCGGTATTTCCAGCAAAACGATCAAGGGTTGTACAAAACTCTCAAATTGTGCTGCTAAAATAAAGTACATCAGCATAATAGAGATAATCAAAATGATTATCAGCTCATTGATCATTTTTTTATTGGAGAAGAAAGTCCCGGAAAAATCCACTTCCCAGTTATTATTTGTTCCCACCTCATTTTTAGCCACTTGAATGATCTTTTCTACCTGATCCGTATTGTAAAAATCCAAAGGAATAAATTCTCCTTTTTTCCCCGCTACAATCGTTTTTATATCTTCGGCCGGGACTGTTGTCACAAACGTACTGAGCGGCAACAGGTTTCTATTTCCGGTTTCATCCGCAGATGTATAAATCAGAATATTATCAATGACCTCTCTTACATTTTGATCTTCATTTCCCAATACAATCGGTAAATATTGTTGATACGACCGCAGAACAGAAAATTCATTCTGTTTGAAACCTGTTTTCAATGCCCGATATACCTCATCGTATGACACTTTATATAACAATAATTTTTCCCGGTCAATCCTGATATTCAACTGTTTCTGAAAAGAAACCCCAGCCGGAATTTCGCCGGTTTTTTGCTGCAGTTTTCTTTCCAACTCCCGGACTTCCCGCGCTTCGGGGGGATCCATCCGGTTCCGGGTATAGTACTCGACCGTCAGATCCGGAGATCCGGTTGTGAAAATCTTTTCAAAAATAGTTCCGACGGGAGAAAATGAAATGATTGCATCCGGATAATGATCTTTGAAATAAGAAGTCACCGTTTCTCTCATGGCAGGAAGATCTTCTTTTCCAGGCACGCGGAGATATATTTCACATTCGGAAGAAGTTTGTTCTCGTTCCCGGTTCAAAAGATACTGCTGTTGGGCTATCAGAGCCGAATGTTCAAGAGTTTTTCCTTCGAGTGAAGACAAAAAACCAACCGTACGATCCGCATTTTCGTGTACGTGCACGTTTTCGTTCCACTCAATTTTCACAAGCATTTCATTCTGGCTTATATCCGGCATTTTTTCCACCGGAATGATAGTAAATAACCCGTAACAAAGCGGGAAAACGGCAATCATGACAACTATGGTCAGGATTTTGTGCGAAAAAATCCAGTCGATACCCACATCGTAAGCCTTTTCTACCAGTGAAGGTTTGGAATGTGTGTCCTCTGTTTCATTTTTTTCATTCTTTTTTGTTTTTTTCCGGGAAAATACAATTTTATAAAGTACCGGCAAAAGCATGATACCCGTCACATATGAAACCAATAATCCTACCGTTACGGAAAAAGCCTGATCAAAGAAAATAGCCCCGGCAATACCACTGAGAAAGACTAACGGAACAAAGACCGATATTGTCGTAAAAACCGAACTCAACATAGGAACAATAACCTCATTAGTTCCTTTTACACAGGCATCATCGACAGATAAGCCCTTCACCCTGTATTGCCCGATATTGTCGGTCACAATAATGGAGTTATCGATCATCATTCCCAAAGCGAGTACTAATCCGGTGAGGGATACCACATTCAGTGAAATATGGAACAGATAGAAGAACAACAGACTGATAATCAACGAAATGAACATACTCAAACCGATAATAACCGGAGATTTGACATCCCGCATAAAAATTGCGGAAACCAGGCATACAAAAATAAATGCCAGAACCAGGTTTTGTTGAAGATTTCCAATGGTGTAGTCCAGTAATTCGGTCTGGTTTTGCGATACATCGAATTGAATATCAGGATATTTTTTCTTGAATGAGTCGACCACTTTCTCAAGGGCTTCCTGCATCCTCGACATATTTTCATCCGACTGTTTTATTACAGCCAGGGTCACTGCACGTTTTCCGTTATATAAAGCCACGCCTTTTTCTTTCACCGGGGCAATCTCAACGGAAGCCAGGTCTTTAAGTTGAAATATCTGCCCATTTTCCCGGATAAAAATATTCCGGATATCTTCTACCGTCCTCAGGACTGCAGAAAATTTAATGTTGTATTCATAGTACCCGTCTCTTACGATCATGCTTCCCGGCTCAATATTATTATTGGCCAGCACCGACTCTATATCCGACAATGTTATCCCGGTTATTGCCAGCATTTCATTATCCGGTGAAATATAGACCTCCTTACTCATTGTTCCGGTCATATCGACCATAGCCACTTCGGGAAGCTGTTCTATTTGCCTTTTGATGACTGTCTCGGCAAATTCGCACATATCCAGGAAACTACTTTGATCCTCACGATCTTCTTTGAGCGTCACATTCAGATTTAACACCGGAATATCAGTCGCACTGGCTTTTATTACACGAGGACGTTCCACATTCCTCGGAATGTAATTCATTGCCGCATCAATCTTTTCATTGACTTCAATAAATGCGAGATCGGTATCGGCTCCATATTCAAAACTCAGGCGTATAATTCCGCTTCCGTCCCGGGTCTCCGTCCGAATATCACGCATTTTACCAATTTGCAACAATTGTTGCCGGATCGGAGTGACTACGGTATTTTCCAACTCTCTGGCCGACATATCTTTTCCCGACACCTGTACGGTAATTTCAGGGATAGCAATATCGGGCAACAAGGATACCGGCACATTCAGGTAGGTAACGATACCAAGGATAAAGAAGGCCGTAAAGGCCATGAATACAGCAATTGGTCTATTTATCAGGAATCTAATCATCGTCAAAAAATGAACAGTGAAAATAATGAGGAACTACTTAATTATTACAGGTGTTTCGTGAGCTAAATTAATATTTCCTTCATATATTACACTGTCACCTTCTGCAAGTCCTTCGGTAACAACGTAACCGGTGGAATTTTCAAGTCCGGTCTGTACATAGACCCACATTGCCATTCCATCGCGATAGGTAAACACCACTTTTTTATTGGTACGAAGCACCAGCGCTTCTTTAGGTATGACCAATTGTTTTCCCAGAGAGCGTTGAAGTTTTATCTTGATATTCATTCCTTCGAATAACCTGCTTCCCGGATTGGAGATTACGGCCTTAATGCGAACCATACCGTTTTTATCTATAACCGGATTAATCTCGGTGACCCGCCCTTCTGCAGCGTAATTGCTGATGGAGAATGAGGAAACCTGTACTTTGTCTCCGATCCGGATCACAGGCAATTCGCTTTCCAGTATCATGAAATCAGCTTCCGGACGACTGTTGTCAACAACGGTACAAAACGGCTCGGAGGCATTGGGGATATTATGTGTTTTAGTGAACAGGTTGGCGATCACACCATCGAAAGGAGCGTATAAGACCGAATTTTTCAGGTTGTATTCGGCCAGACCATATTGTATTTCACTTTGATCGTAATTACTTTTTACTTTGGCTAACTTCAACACTTCTTTAGGAACTTTTGCAGTATCGCCTACAGCATATCCCTGGCCAATCAGCACGTCCTGTAATTCCAGGCGGGCACGTTCAAGATTGTCATTTGCCTGTGCCATTGTATTTTGCAACTTAAATTGATCCAACATCGCAATTTTTTGCCCTTTGCTTACTTTATCTCCATTTTTGACATAAATAGCGGCAACATTTTCCTGCGTCTGGAACTTCAGGTCTGCTTTATTTTGAGAAGAGACCGTACCATTGGCTATCAATTCGTGATGAAAATCGGTGTATTCCAACCGCATGACGGATACTTCATTTTCTTCTTCCGGCAGCACCGTAGAAACTCCATCTTCATCAGTTATAGCTTTTTCCGTTTTTCCACAGGAAATAAACAGGATCAGCCCAATCAGGCAAAATAAAGGAAAAGTGAGTCGTGTTCTCATATTAACGTATTAAATCATTACGCAAAGAAATATATATTTTTTGACATTTGCTAAATTCAGGTGCAAATATTACCTTTTCAATTTAGCGTACAGGATATAATTATTGTCGTTATCTGTTATTGAGTTCTTTAGTTTTGTCAATTTCGTTTTTTGCTCTGCAGTCAGTTTTTTATTTTCTTTAAGAACTTTCTCCAACACATCCGACAAGTTTCCCGGATCCACATTTCTTACAAAATAATCTCCACTGAAAGCATAATTAGGCCAATCAATTTCCACATTACCCAAAAAATCATTTTCTAATTTTAGAAATGAGCCTTTCAATGTCTTTTTATCTATAATATAGTATCTTCTGTTTTGAGTAACAGTTATTTGCTCAGACTGTTTTTTAGGTTCTGAAAAATCGCCCATGTAATAATTAGTCAACTCCGTGTAACTGTGTATCGGTTGTTTTGAATCGTTAAACTTCATTGTAAATACCGGAATCAGCTTATTTGAAGCGCTTTCATATCTATAAAGAGAATCCGTTCTCGGATCAAATGTAAATACATTGAAACCATAAGCGCTGCCAACTTTAAAAGCGCTTACTTCATTACTAAAATCCGGTGGAACAGCCAGATGTCCCGGAGCTACGGAATGAATTAATTTCCCTTGTGTAGTTTGAGTCCATACCACGGCAGGCGCTCCCGTAAATGGAAGAATCGACACGATTACGGTTCCCGCTTTGGTATCGACTTTGAATTTTCCTTTAGGCGACCCGGTGTATAAAGGAATCGGATCTAACGCATTACCTTTCAAATCATAAACGAGGATCCTCTTTGTTTGCCATGGAAGCAGATAAATACGGTTATTCTTTTCATCCAACTGCGCATCATAAATATTCTGATACTCATTAGGCCCTTGTCCGAACGCCCCAATATTGTTCAAAAATTTTCCTGTTTTCTTATCAAACAATTTAAATGGTATTTCCCGGCTTCCTATCACAAGGATATGGTTATCTCCTATTATTGCTCCTGTTTCTTTTACTAAAGCCGCATCTGCGTCATCTAATTTAACAATTTGAAGTTCTTCCGTCAAAGCGCTTAACGGGACGGAAATCGTATTATTCAGAAGAGACCGGTCGCAAACAACCAGGTCATTGCCTCCAATTTTCACCCGTTTTGCCACTTCTTTACAATTTACTAACGGATTACCGGATTGAGCGCATATGGAAAAAATGCCTGCCATCCAAAGACAAATAATAACTAATGATTTCATTCTTGTTTTCATGATAATTTTGTTTTTAATTTACAAATAATATACCGATCACAAAAGTAGGATATATTGAAATAAAAAAACACATTCTGCAAATACATATCCTGCAGACCGGGCTTTCATCCGGCAATACAGGGCTTTCTGCTTCCCCTGTAATTGTTCCGGATGAGGTATTTTACCCAGGATCACATGGGCGGTATCCATGCGGGAATCCATATAACGGCCTGCCTCCGCCAGCAAATCATCTATCGTTTTTTTTCTGCAGGAAGTAAAACAAAACAAAAAACAGAACATGATCCATACAGAAAACTTATAATTCATTTGTTCAGGGTATAATACTATGCAAAGAAACGGTTTTTTAAGCATAAAACCCAATATTCGGAATGAATCCTGCTTCTTTTTATATAGTTATCTTATTTTAATTTTCCGATAAACACGACATTATTAGCATCTTTATCAATAGAAGAAAGCAGTTTTTTCAATTTTGCCTTATCCTGAGCCGTGCAATTGCTTTCTTTCATTCTTTTTTCAATTAAATCAACCAATTCTCCCGGTTCCAGGTTATGAATAAAGAAACCGCCTCTGAATGTCATGACATTTACAGGCGCTTCCAGATTGCCATAATAATCGTTTACAATTTTAATTTTTGAAGAAACATTCGTTTTCTTATCTACACTCACAACCGCTTTTCCAAAGGCCTGAGCAATATATCTATTGTTGAACTCAAGATATTGCGCAAACACCTTTTCCGAAGGATTGGTTTTCAGTGTAAAAACCGGAGATATCTTATTTTCTTTCACACTATAATGATACAATACATCTTTATTTGTTGTATATTGAAAATCAAATTCGCGGGTATTCCTGCTATTGAAAATTTCTTCATCAAAACTCTGACCCAGAAGTTCTTCGGGAGGAGCTAATTCCTTGATAAGTTTTCCATTCGTATCAAATTGAAATGCGATTGCTTTATCTCCTTTGAATGCCATATGCACAACGGAGAGTGTTCCGTCGTCAGATAAATGCAGTCTCGGTTTCTGCAAGTTTTGCGGTGCAACAATCTCTTTCACAAACTTTCCGGACGTGTTATACACAAGAATCTTTTTCCCTGAAAATGGAGCCAGATAAATCAAATTTCTTTTATCATCGATTATATCGTCATAAAGTACTTGATATTCCCCCGGACCCTGGCCTTTAGATCCGACATTACATAAAAATTTCCCGGTACGGTCAAACAGTTTGAATGTACCATCGCCTTGACCGTGTTGCCGGATTCCGATATACTTGTTCGTCACCGTAGTGAACCAAAGTTTAAACAAGGCTTTACCCGAATTTTCAAGTTGAACAAATGTACAATCATCAATCAGGCTACTCAATGGTATCGTTTCTGATTTTGTGACTTTACTTAACTCACAGCTAACCGTTTTAGCTGAAGATTGAGCATTCAAATGCAAGCTTAAAAGAAACAATGCTGATACAGCAAAAAATAATTTTGTCTTCATAAATACATCATTTTATTTTTCGTGAAAATTTATCGTCAGTTTTTTATTTCAAATTTCACTAAACGCAAGGGGACTTCTCCTCCTCCCTCCTTAACCATTCCAACAGCATAAATACATCCATTAAAGAATGTAAATTTTCCGGGAATAAAAGACAGGGAGTAATGATCACTTTGAAAAGAGGAAGTTGCAACACTTTTTCCTTGCTGATCTAAGGTATGTACCCGAAATTGATTATCTTTTTCCCGACTAAATTCAAACAGTAGTAAATTATCATCACTATCGACAATAAAAGAGGAAAAACAGGGCATCGTTTCTTGATACATTCCGCTCTCTATCCGGCTATTCGCTCTGGAAACATATTCTTTTATCATTTTTTCTTTTTCCTCCGGTTTTAACTTATCATCATCCATTTCCTTTTCCATCTGTTGTTTTGCCCGTTCGATATTACTCTTTAATTCCTCCACGGAAACAGACAGCGGCTCTACATCCGATTTAAACTTCCTTAAAAGAGTTCCTGTAGGCGAATATTGAGCTATTTCTCCGGATTCAGAAAACGCAACGATCAGTTCACCTTTTTTATTACGCTCTATCATCGGATCGTAATATTTTTTGGAATAAAATAAAAATGGCTCTTTCATAAGATATGAATTCGATCCGATAATAACCCGTTTTATTTGATAAACATCCATTCTCTGCCAGATCATTTTCTTTGATCCTGTATCCAGATTTCTTATTTCAATGAATTGTTTACTGCCTTTTGTTGTAACTACAAAACCTTTGATTGCGACATACGAATCTTTCAGAGGAACAATACGATTCGGGATATAGTCCAGTTTTACCAATTTCACAAAGTCGCCATTAAGAGTAAATAATTGTATTCTTCCCTGAAGATCGTAAGTTATAACGTATTTATTATCCAATACTCCGGAAATAGCAGGATCATATAAAAAATCTTTATTTTTCCCTCCTTTTTGTCCGAATCGTTTTTGAAAATTGCCGTCTTTATCAAATTTTGCAATGGTGTATGTCGTCAAATCCGACATAAATACCGATCCGTCAGGAGCGACAGCAATATTCTTCACCTTTCCAATCTGTTTCTGCCCACTCATTTTGGTATAATCAAAAAATATCTGTTCCCAATTATTTTTTTGACCATATTCTTCTACTTCCGTCAACCGGACTATCCCATTCCGATAAACATCCAACAGTTTTTGAGCCTGCAAATTCAGAGTCAGGAGAAATAAATATGTCAAACAAATATATTTACGTTTTTTCATTCCAATTTACATCCCTCAATTTGATTTTTTAAAATTCATATCCAATTCCATTTTCCCTTTCAGAAATTGTTGATTCGGATCCAGATCTTCTACGGGAAACTCATTCGGAGGAGTAATCGGAGATGTTGTATTGGCTACTGTAACATTTTCCGGTTTTTCAGTCTGCCGGTAGAACACGGAGAACAAAACAATCACTCCAACAGTGACGCAGGCTACAGCCAGTTTCATAAAGATTGAAACTTTCTTTTCCGGGCGAATAAATACCGGAATTTCTTTCTCTTGAAGCACATTATCCCTGGATTCAAAAATGCGATTCAATAAATCAATATCTCTTTTCACCCGGTCGTACAATAGCCGGCAATCAGCACATTCTGACAAGTGAGCGCTTACCGATTGCTGTTCTTCGACCGACATTTCACCATCAATATAGAGCTGAATTTCCTCTCTATTCAAACATTTCATGATAGTCCAATTTTAATTTTTTCTTTAGCTTCTCAATTACCCTGACCAAAGTTTTTCCGACTGAAGCCGGATTTATTTTCATTATTTCTGCAATTTCATTGTACGACAAGCCATTATGATAAAGTGTCAGAAGCAAACGATCTTTTTCTTCCATTGATTCGATAACTGAAAAAACGATTTCCTGTCTTTCTGATGAAAAAAAATCCGGCTCATAACGAGTTTCGAAGTCCACATTCATCCGGTTATCAACGTATTGCCGATGCAAATCTCTCAACTTATTTTGTGAAACTGATAAGTTAAGTAACACTTTATATAACCATGCACGGGGATTTTCAAATTGAATTTCTTTCTTCGTTTCCTTATAAAACCGAGAAAAAACTTCCTGCACCAAATCTTCCGCTTCTATCTGTGCCGACTGTAGCATCAGAGCAAAACTGTACAATTCCCGATAATATTTTATATAAACTTCCTCGAAATTCACAAAAATTGAGTTGTTTTTATAATAAGACTGTTTCAAGTCCTTTTTGTGACAAGTAATTTACAATTTATGAAAAAAAAAACCGGAATAGTTTCTACGAAAGCATCTTCGTCCAAAAATACATATCGGGTTCACAAGGTTTGAAATCACAGTTTTTATAGAGTTTTTGAGCAGGATGATTATCAGATCGTACTTCGAGGGTTATTTTACAACAATTACGCCGGTTGGCAAGGTCGACAATTCCGTCCATTAAACTTTGTCCTAATCCTTTTCCCCGATAATCGTCGTGTATTACAAAATCATGGATATACAAATACGGTTTTACTTTGAAGGTGGAAAAGAGTTCGAATATAGTGGAAAAACCAACGATATTTTCCTGATAATAAAGGAGTAACACAAAAGCTTTCGGATTGACTTTCAATTCGTCCAGTAACAGCGCCTGCCGGTCACCATCCAAAGGAGTTGCATCGCCCATGGGATCTTCGATGTAGTGATTCAATAATTCTGTAAACTTACAGGTTTGTTCCCGATTATCAAAATCACATAATTCAACGCGGATATTCTCTTTTTCCATACGACTATTTTTTTTTGTTTTATACAGATCTGACTACGCAGCACATAAATTTGTATAAACAAAAAAACGCCCCGAACGAAACGGAGCGTTTTTATAATAAAGCCGCACCGTAGATATGACAAAACTCCGTATGACAGGATTTGAGTGCTTTACCGTGTTTGTAATCCGCCGTGCTAAGCATACCCCTTCAAAAGAGCGCGGCCCGCCATTCCCGGTAAGAGCTTGTCTCGGAATAATGTTTAATTTGATGAGTTTCCCAATCGACAAAATGCGGCTAATTTTATTTTATTTTACCTCTCTTGGTATACCGCAAATGTACATCAAATCTTCGAACAAACCAAATTTTTAACATAAAAAATCGAACTATCTTTCAATTTCAGAAATAAGCCTCTATATTTCAGTCAGATATGCTTTAAATTAAGTTAATCCGAATTCCTGATGTAATTCCGGAACAATGACATCTTTAAATCCTTTTTTCATCAGGCGGGTTTTAAATTCGATCTGGACGTCAGGTTCTCCATGCACAATAAACACTTGTTTGACTTCACTGATATCCTGGCATGCCAGATATTGGCTCAAATCATTATAGTCGGCATGGGCGCTCATGGAATCAATAGTTCTAATTTCAGCTTTCACGGCATGACGAGTACCAAAAATACCAACTTCTTCCGGACGTTTTTTCAATCTGGCGCCCAAAGAATTCGGCTCACAATATCCGATCAACAAAATAGTATTCCGCCAATTTTCAATACTATTGGCGATATGGTGCTTAACCCGTCCGGCTTCAGCCATTCCTGAAGCTGAAATGATTACACACGGATTATGGGTCGTATTCAACGCCTGGGAATCCCGCTTATCGGTTATATATTTTAATCCTTTGAAATCGAACGGATCATCATCACGCTTCATGAGTTTTTGAACGGATTTATTGAAACATTCCGGATGATTCTTCACTATTTCCGTAATCTTGGTAGACAGCGGACTATCCACATAATATTCCAGCGGAGGCAATTTTCCATCTAATTCCAATTCATTTAAAGCATAAAGCAACTCCTGGGTACGTCCGACACTGAAAGCGGGAATAATTAATTTCCCTTTTTTATTAAGACAGGTTTCAATAATATTTTCCAGCAATTTCGTGGCATAAGTTTCAATCGGTTCATGTATTTTATTACCGTAAGTTGATTCTATAATGATATAATCGGCCTGAGGAAAAACCTGAGGAGAACGCAGAATCGGATCCCGGTACCGGCCAACATCACCGCTAAAAGCAATGTTTGTTTTTTCACCTTCTTCTGTTATCGTCACGAACACCGTAGAACTCCCGATGATATGTCCGCCGTCAAAGAATTGCAACTCTATATCATCCGCTATTTTACTGGGAACATTATAATCCATTGCTTTGAAACGATCAAAAGTAGCCCGGGCATCGTCTTCCGTATAAAGAGGTTCCAGCAAATCCCGACCTTCTTCAACACGTTTCTTATTCAGAAGGTGGATATCCTGTTTCTGTATATGGGCGGAGTCCAGCAACAAAGCCTTTGTTACATCGATCGTTGCCGGCGTAGCATAAATCGTTCCTTTGAATCCGTCTTTTACCAGGCGAGGCAACAGACCGCTATGATCTACATGGGCATGAGAAAGGAATACATAATCAATTTCATGAGGGAAAAATCCCCAATCCTTATTCCGGTAAATGGTATCTTTTCCCAAACCCTGAAACATTCCGCAATCAAGCAATATTTTTTTTCCGTTATTTAATGTCAAAAGGTGCTTACTTCCTGTAACAGTCTGAACTGCCCCGTGAAAAGCTATTTTCATACGTACATAATTTGTTTTTTATTTCTATTTTTTTTGCTAAAATATGGAATTTATTAAAGTTGCTTATTATCAGCTTTCTCCCATAATCAATTATTTTCGCAAAGATAGCCAATTATTTTATTTCACGAGAGATTTTACAATTTAATGAAATCAATTGAAATAGTTTGAATTTCTCCGGCTCACAATTACGTAAATAATCACCGGAGCGCCCAGAAGCGGAGTTACGGCGTTCAATGGCAATAGTCCACGATCGAAAGGTAAGATCGTCATCAAATTGCATAACAGAGCCACTGCAGATCCTGTCAGGAGGGTAGCCGGTAACAAAAAAGTCTGATTTGAAGTGCCGAGAGCCAAACGTGCAACATGAGGAACTGCCAGTCCAATGAAACTGATAGGGCCACAAAATGCGGTAACGATCGCCGTCAGTAATCCGGTACAAAGAAATATCAGAATACGGGTACGATTGATATTGACTCCTAAGTTGGCTGCATAACGCGCACCCAGGAGAAGGAGGTTCAAGGGTTTTATGAGAAGAATTGACAAAACAAGTCCCAGGACAACCACAGCGCTAAAAACCGGTAACTGATTCAATGAAACTCCGGAAAAACTGCCCATACCCCACATCACAAAAGACCGGAGACTTTCGGCTGGAGCAATTGAATTAAGAATTGAAATAGCCGACGATGTCAGATACCCGATCATCATTCCTATTATAAGAACGAGAACATTGCTTTTCACCCGGGTCGAGAAGTAAACGATTACGGACAGGATCATCAAAGCGCCTCCAAATGCAGCAATAATAACAGACATGCTGCCTCCCGGCGCCCACCAGGCATAACCGTCCAGACTGCCGCCAAAATAGAGCATCACCAATGCGACTCCCAAATTAGCGCCGTCGCTGATTCCCAGAATAGACGGTCCTGCCAACGGATTTTGGAACAAAGTTTGTAACATCAGTCCGCAAACAGCCAAAGCAGCCCCTGCCAACAAAGCTGTTACAGCCTGTGGCAACCGGGATTGAAGAATGATGTTCATCCAGGCTGTCCGCTCAATTTCTTTCCCCGACAAAACATCAATAACCTGAGCAATTGGTATATTTACAGAGCCATAGACCAGATTTGCGAAGAAAAAAAGAACGATAAGAGCGACAAGAGATATGCAAACTGTTTTCACTTTTTACGTTTCACTTTTTACGTTTGGCTTACGCACGACAAGAACGTATAACGTATAACGTATAACGTAAAACATATTACTTTATTGGTCTAATTAAATACGAATAACTGAATTTATCATCAGTCAGACGGTACTGTGGTAAAGGGCGCGCACCCCAGCTGTTATCGCCGCCGACTCCCATCTGTTTCCAATCGACATTGATTGCCAAAGTATTACGCTTGTCCACATCAATAGGATGTTGCTGCTTTTTTGTAAATCCGGGATCCATATCTTCATCAAAATTATAACGGGCATTAAAACAGATCGGGCCATCAATTCCTTCAAAACGGATCCCGGCTTTATCTCCTGAGAAAGTAACCCAACGGACATCCGTACGGTAACCATTCTCCTGAGGACGGATATAATCGAACTTAAGCTCGTCCGCTTTACAGAAATAGTGTCCTATGAACGAAGAACGGGAACGGTCACTGTAATTTTCCCACGGGCCACGACCATAATATTCCACATTTTCGAATGTTTCGGGGATTTCCATTTTCATACCAAAACGAGGCAGATCCGGCATTTTCTTTCCTGTAAGATCCATATTTCCGGTCACTTTCACACTTCCGTCATTGTAAATAAAATAACTGATCTGATAGGGAACGTCCACATATTTCAGGCGATATTGAACCACAATTTCCTGACCTTCGCCGGTTTGATCTTTTATATCAAGATTCAGCAATTCCCTGTCATTACCGGCACTACGCCACACATTTGATGATTTTTGCATTCCAAAACCAAAATCATTATCCAGGGGAGCTCTCCAGAAATTGGGGACGGGAGCCGCAGTCAGCAATCGTTGGTTGTCCACGGAATAATTATATAACAATCCATCTTTCAGACTGATCCGGCCTTTTACATCTCCGGAGGAAAAGTTCAGGTCATTTTCTGTTTTGTTGAGTATCAATGTTCCCGGTGACATTTTTGATGAAACGAAATAGTTGTCTGAGGGGAACGCAATCTGTTCATTCGCGACTATATGTCCGGTTGGAATGAGATTTTTTCCTTCTTTTGCGAGAACGGATACTTCAAGGAAATATTCTTCGCCCTCATTGGTTTTTCTTTCAGGCAGTTGCAAAGTTATTTCCTTTTCAGTCATAGGTTTACCCGAAATCAAGAATTTCCCTTCAGTCACCAATTCTCCATTTTTGAACAATTCCCATTTATAATCATATTCATTCAGATCGGTAAATAGATTGTAATTGATCAATTTAATCTTTCCATTTTCTATATCTACCGGACGAATCCACACCGGTTGATACACTTTTTTAACTTCGTGCATGGCCGGATGGATCGTGCGGTCGGCATTAATCAAACCATTGGCACAGAAATTTTCCTGATGCGCCCAACGGTGACCACCCCAGTCTCCACCATAAATCCAATAGTTACGACCGTGTTCATCCGCGACTTTTAAGCCCTGATCTACCCAATCCCAAATAAAACCGCCTTGCAACGCCGGATATTTCATGATAGTATCCCAATATTCCTGAAAGTCACCGGTGCTATTTCCCATGGAATGAGCATATTCGCACAGAATCAGAGGACGTGTAATGTCTTCTCTTTTAGCATAATGAGCCAACCACACAGCCGGAGTGTACATCGGCGTAATCATGTCCGTAAAAGAACGCTCTCCCGCACGGTCGCATTGAACAGGACGTTTGGCCTTATCATGTTCTTTTAACCAATCATAAGTAGCTTCATAATTAGGCCCGAAATCACTTTCATTACCCAGAGACCAGTTGATCACACAAGCATGATTTTTATCGCGTTCAAACATGCGGGCGGTGCGATCCAGATGTTGACCTTTCCAGTCCGCAATGAATGAAGGGTGACGGGTTCTGTCGAATCCATCCAGATCATGAGCTTCAAGATTAACCTCATCAACTACATATATACCATATTTATCGCACAACTTATATATTTCCGGATTCTGAGGATAGTGACAGGTACGGATGGCATTAAAATTAAACTGTTTCAACAGCCGGAGGTCTTTTAATTTTGTGATCTCGTCGACATAATGTCCGTATGATTCGTGGTGCTCATGCATATTCACTCCCCTGATAATGATCGGCATACCATTGATCAGGAATTGTTTATTTTTAATTTCCATTTTCCGGAAACCGGTTTTACAACCGGCTAACTCGACAAGCCGGCCACCAGGATCTTTCAATTCGACACAAAAAGTATACAGATCCGGATGTTCCGCACTCCATTTTTTAGGATTATTCAAAGATTGCCTGAACGATACTTTTTGCATCCCTTTTCCGGAAATACCGCTCACATTCAGAACTTTTGAAATAAGAGTCCGGTTATTTCCGTCTAACAGAGACAGATTCAAAACGTATTGCCCGGATGTTTGAGAATCAAAATTACGCACAGTCACATCCACATCCAGAATACCATTTTTATAGGCAGCGTCGAGATCTCCCTGCACAAAAAAATCTTCGATAGAAACTTTAGGGCGTGCTATAAGCATCACATCACGCTCTATACCGGATAAACGCCAGAAGTCCTGATCTTCAAGGTAAGACGCATCACTCCATTTAAATACCTGCATCGCCAATAGATTTTTCCCTTTTTTGAGGAGAGGAGTAATATTGAACTCAACCGGAGTTTTGGCTGCTTTTGAATACCCTACCCTTTGACCGTTGACATACAGGGTTGCCGCTCCTGAAATTGATCCGAAATACAAGATAATTTCTTCTCCTTCAAACGATTCCGGCGCCTCGAACCACGTGCGGTAAGTCCCGATCGGAAGATCATTATTGTCCTGATAAGGGGGATTTTTCGGAAAAATATACGTAATATTTGTATAAACAGGAATACCAAATCCCTGAGTTTCCCAGCTTCCGGGCACCTGGATTGATTTCCAATAAGAATCATCCAGATTTTCCTTATAAAAATCGACGATACGCGTAGCTACATTTTCCGCAAAACTGAATTTCCAGGTCCCATTCAATGATTTAATGTAAGGAGAAGTCATTTTATTGTCTTCGACCAACTGGTTTATATCCGCATAAGGCACAAAATCAGCCCTCGGAGGTTCTTTTCCTTCATCAACTATTTTCGGATTTTCCCAAAAAGTCGTCTGAGCCATCAAACCGAAATATGGCAACAGGCATAGGAGTAAAAGTGATCGTTTCATACATGAATAATTTTATTACGGGTGCAATGATACAAAAAAAAGTTTAGTTAAAAAAATTCGTTTTAATGATAATTATATTTATCTTTACAGCCGTGTACGTCCACAGTCACAATATAACTCTTAAAACTCACTATATGAAGAAAACATGGCGTTGGTTCGGGAAGAATGATAAAATCTCCCTGTCCGGTTTACGTCAAGTTGGTGTTGAGGGAATTGTAACAGCGCTTCACCACATTCCCAATGGAGAGATCTGGCCTGCAGAAGAAATTCTTGATCTGAAACAGTATATCAAGGATGCCGGTCTGGAATGGTCGGTAGTCGAGAGTTTGCCGGTATCCGAGAGTATCAAGTATGCCGGTCCTGACAGGGATCAACTGATCGAAAACTACAAAATAAGCCTGGCGAATCTTGGAAAATCCGGAATTACTACTGTTTGTTATAATTTTATGCCTGTCATAGACTGGATCAGAACTGACCTGAAACGTAAACAGGATGATGGCGCTTACACACTCTACTTTGATTACATCCGTTTTGCTTATTTTGATGTATTTATTTTAGGTAGAAAAGGAGCGGAAAATGACTATTCTCCTGAAGTGATGCAACAAGTCCGGGAACTGGACAAAACCATCACCCGGGAAGAGAAGGAAGAATTGATATACACCATCATTGTCAAAACACAGGGATTTATCAACGGCAATATCCGTGAAGGAGAACAAGCTCCGGTAGCAGTATTCAACCGTTTATTGGAAAATTATAAAGGCATTGATAAGCAAGGCTTACGTGAAAACCTGAAATATTTCCTGGAACGTATCATCCCCGTTGCTGAAGAACACGACATCAATATGTGTATTCACCCGGACGATCCCCCTTTCGCCGTTCTGGGATTACCCCGGATCGTCACAGATGAAGCTGATATAGAATGGCTGTTAAATGCCGTAGATAATTTCCATAACGGGCTTACTTTCTGCGCGGGATCTTTGAGCGCCGGAATACACAATGATGTACCCGGACTCGCGGAAAAATTTGTCTCGCGTACTCATTTTGTACACCTGAGAAGTACCGAGGTATTTTCTAACGGTGATTTTATGGAAGCATCCCATTTAGCAGGGAGAGGACATCTGATGGAACTTATACGTATTTTTGAAAAAGAAAGCAGAGAAATTCCGATGCGGGTAGACCACGGTCCGCTAATGCTTACCGACATTGACCGGGAATATAATCCCGGTTATTCATTTTTGGGAAGGATGAAGGCCTTGGCAGAGGTATCGGGAATGATACATTCTGTTAAATAAAAAGACAAATTATGTACATATGAAAGAACGACTTTTAATTCTGACAGCACTGTTTCTCTTCGCCGGAAATGTCTGTTTTGCACAGAAATATGACAATAAGGCGGCTAACTTGAAAGGAAAAAAAATACTTCTTTTCACAAAAAACGGGAAAGGTTATATTCATGACAATATCCCGGCAAGTATTGAAATGTTCTTTAAGTTGAGTAGTACGGAACATTTTCAACTCGATACGACTACCAATTCTTCTATTTTTGCATCTGAAGAATTGCAAAAATACCATGTCGTTGTATTTTCCAATACCAATAATGAAGTGTTTGATACTCCGGAAGAACGTGACGGATTCGTAAAATACATTCGCTCCGGAAAAGGTTTTGTAGGCATACACTCTGCCTGTGGGACAGAGCGGGAATGGGATTGGTTTAAACAAATGCTGGGTTGTACTTTCGATTTTCACCCTCCAATGCAGGAGTTCCCCGTGAAAGTGGTGGACGCTTCTCATCCATCTACTAAAAATCAGCCGTTAGTAAGAACTGTAAAAGATGAATTATACTTTATGAAAGAAATCAATCCGACCGTCAGAATTTTGATGGTTTCGGATTTTTCTTCTCCTGATTACAAATCGTCCAAACCAATGCCCCATACCTATGGTAAGGTGTTCCCGTGCGTGTGGTGTAATGATTTCGACGGAGGGAGACAATGGTACACCGCTCTGGGACATGCTCCGTCCGATTATTCCGATCCGGACTACGTGGATCATATTCTCGGCGGACTGAAATGGGTAGTTAGATGAGTTTTAAGTTTTAAGTTATGAGTTTTAAGTTTTAAGTTTTAAGCACATATTATGGAAAACAGAACGAAGAATGGAAGAAGAGACTTCCTTCGCAAATCATTAACTGCAGGTATCGGAATTGTTGTTGCTCCAACAATTCTGCCGGCTTCTGTGTTCGGAGTCAATGCTCCGTCCAACAGGATCAATATCGGGGCTATCGGTTGCGGGCGTATTTCACGCGACCATGATATGCCTGGAGTATGGAAATACGATTATGCACGTATTGTCGGCGTATCAGACGTGGACGCACACAGGCTGGCTGAAGCTAAGATTTTGGTCGAAAATACATATACAAAAAAATCGGGCGCAAACTATAACGGTGTAAAAACTTACGAAAATTATCGGGATCTTTTAGCCGACAAAGACATTGACGCCGTTCTAATCAGCACACCCGACCACTGGCACGCCGCACAAGCTATTGAAGCAGTCAGAGCCGGAAAAGATGTGTATCTTCAAAAACCGACGTCTCTCACCATTGCAGAAGGAAGGGCAATGAGTAACGAAGTGAACAGATCCGGACGTATCTTGCAGATTGGCAGCCAGCAACGTTCAATGGAACAATTCCGTTTTGCCTGCGAACTGGTCAGAAGTGGCCGTATAGGCAAATTGCAAAGCATCGAAGTGCGTTTACCGGGTGATCCTGCCGGAGGCAATCCGCAGGAAATGCCTGTCCCGACCGGGTTGAACTACGATGCATGGTTAGGTCAAACTCCATATATACCTTATACGGTGGAACGTGTCCATCCTCAAAAAGGGTACGGACGTCCGGGATGGTTACGCTGCGAACAATTCGGAGCCGGAATGATCACGGGATGGGGTTCTCATCACTTCGACATCGCACACTGGGCGATGGATACAGAACATAGTGGCCCGGTAGAGATCTCGGGAACAGCAGTATTCCCTACATCCGGTCTATGGGATGTACACGGGGATTATTCGACAGAAATGCTTTATTCCAATGGCGTGTACGTACATGGAGTGACGGAAAGCAAAGAAAAACCGAACGGGGTTCTATTTACAGGTAGTGACGGATGGATTTTTGTATGCCGTGGAAGTTATTCGGCATCAGCAAATGATCCTGCAACAAATAAAGCGTCTAAAGCTCTGGTGGCATCCGATCCCAAGATACTCGCCCCATTAACGGATCATGATGTGCATTTGTATCAGAGTACAGATCACCATGGAAACTGGTTGGAAAGTATTCGTACCGGAAAACCGAATATCACCCCCGCCGAAGTAGCGCACCGTTCCTGCTCCGCCTGTTTGTTGCAACACATAGCCATGAAATTGAAGCGGAAATTATATTGGGATCCTGTATTGGAACGTTTCAAAAACGACGATGAAGCAAACACAATGCTTGCTCGTCCACAACGTCCACCTTACAATTTCTATTGATCATGAAAATTTTTAAAACTTTCGCATTAATAGCGCTTATTTTCTGCATTTCCGGACAACTGGAAGCACAGAAAAGTATAACACTGAATGTAAATTCCGGCAATTATGCCCGTGAGAATTCAGTCGCCTGTTTCCAATGGGCACAAACACAGATTGCAGACCCGGCAGGAATTGAACTGACGGAATTAGTCGATGGAAAGAAAATGAAGACGGATTGTCAACTGGAAAAAACACCCGAAGGAACTCAACTTTGCTGGATCTTATCGGGTAAAACTCCTGCAAACTCGACCCGGACTTTTGTTGCTGAAATCAAGAACATAGCAAAAAAAGAGAATCTTATTATGAAACTGGAAGATAAAAATGGTGGACTGACGATAAAAGAAGGTTCTCTGCCCGTTTTGCGATATGTATATCGCACCGTTTATCCTCCTGCCGGAATAGATACCGCTTATAAAAGAAGCGGATTCATTCATCCGGCGTGGTCTCCTTCCGGCGATACATTAACCACTATTCAACCGAAAGATCATTACCATCACTATGGTATATGGAATCCATGGACTAAGTTGGAATACGACGGGGAAATATATGACCTCTGGAATCTGCGCGACCGGAAAGGAACCGTAAAATTCGAATCTTTCAGGGAAACAACGGAAGGGCCTGTTTATGCCGGATTCAAAGCGCTTCAAGGCCATTATATCTTCCCGGACGGAACAGAAAGTAATGCTAAAGAAATCATGGAAGAAATATGGGACATAAAAGTGTGGAATCAACCCAAAGGAGAAGGGTTTCTTTGGGATTTCGGATCCGAATTACATCCAAACACCGCACTTCCCGTAATTTTGAAAACTTACCGCTATGCAGGGTTCGCTATCCGGGCTACTGAGGTATGGACAAATAAAAACGCCGTCATGTATACATCCGAAGGCAAAAATCGTCCGGAGATCGACGGAATTAAAGCCCGCTGGATCTACCTGACCGGAGAATGTAAACACGGAAAAGCCGGGATCCTGTTTATGAGTCATCCTGCTAACTACAATGCTCCCGAACCGCTAAGAATATGGGATCAGAATGCCAATGGAGGACGTGGAGATACATTCATAAATTTTGCTCCGACTAAAGATACCGATTGGATCCTGGAATCCGGTAAAAAATACCGGCTGAATTACCGGGTCTTTCAATACGACGGAGAGATCACACCTGAAAAAGCAGAACAATTATGGACTGATTATGCTTATCCGGTAACAATCGAAATAATAAAATATATCGGGGAAAATTTGCATAATCGAGAAAATTTATTAAACACACACACACACACACACACACACACACACACACACACACACACAGCCGCTAATATAACATTATTTTTTCAATTAACAAATCCCGTATGCGAACGAAACAACATCGCATACGGGATTTTTCATTTTAAATTTTTATAAACTAAATATTAAATGCCTATGAATAAAACAACTATTGGGAAAAGCAAACGAACCTGTTTGCAACAAATCAAAGAGAGAAACAATTTATTTTTTTTATTTAAAATCTAAATGTATAATGAAAAAAAACACATTATTACTGATTTTATTCCTGTTTGGATTGTCGGGATGGACCGGCATTTATGCTGAAACAGACGTTCAACAACAGCAAAGCCGTATACTGACGGGAGTTGTTACAGATGAATTGGGAGAACCACTGATTGGAGTTTCCGTTACAGTGTCAGGTACCGGCATCGGAGCTACCACTAACATTGAAGGAGAATTTTCATTGAATTTCCCGGCAAATGCAACAAAAATTGAGATTGCATATTTGGGATACGAAAAAATCGTTCGCAACATTGCTTCCGGTGAAAACAACCTGAGAATTACCATGAAAGAAAATGCACAACTACTGGATGAAGTTGTTGTAGTAGGTTATGGTAGCGCCCGTAAAAGGGATTTGACCGGAGCTGTGTCTCATGTTAAAACCGAAAAACTGGAGAAAGAAGCTCCCGGTTCTGTTCAGGATCTCCTGAGAGCTAACATCCCCGGATTAAGCGTTAGTTATAACACTTCTGCCAAGGGAGGAGGAGATGTGGAAATTCGTGGAACAACCTCTTTGAAGGCCAGTAACAGTCCGCTGATTGTACTGGATGGAGTGATTTTCAAAGGGGAACTTTCGGAAATCATCACTACAGATATCGCTCAGATCGACATTTTGAAAGATGCATCTTCAGCTGCTGTTTATGGGTCAAAATCTGCCGCAGGAGTTCTTTTGATCACAACTAAAAAAGGAAAAAAAGGGAAACCTGTGGTTCGTTTTGACGTAGACCTTGGTTTTGTCACGATGGGAGGTAAAGCCATGGAAGTATACGGTACTGAAGGCTATCTGAACTGGAGAACCGATGTAATGAAAAGTACCAATGCAACACACAAACCCGGAGAATTCGAACAGCCAACAGCAGAAAACCTCGCTAAGTATGGTATCACCATGGAAGAATGGATGAGTTACAGGCCAGGATCAGGCGACCCGACAAGAGTATGGTTGAGCCGTCTGGCTTTGACTACTACTGAAATTGACAACTATTTCGCAGGCAGGACTTTTGACTGGAAGGATTATTCTTTCCAAACCGGTCTCCGCCAAAGCTATGGCGCCAATGTTTCCGGAAGTGCAGACAACATAAATTATTACTTTTCTTTGGGTTACATGAACAATGAAGGACTTGTTGTCGGTGACGAATATCAAACATACCGTTCCAATATTAAATTAGACATGGACATTACCAAATGGTTAAATATCGGTTTGAATATTAACTTTCAGGAAAGACGTCAGGATGGACAAACTGTTGCATGGAGCGATCAGATGAATGGGAACTCGCCTTATTCACTTCCGACGGATACATTAGGCAATCTGGTTCGATATCCGATGGGAACCAACTCTGGAAGTTCAACCAACAGTGCATTCGATATCAGTTATCGTAACCAGCGTAACGGATGGACAACAATCAATAATATTTTAACGGCTAAAGTTAAATTTCCATTCAACATTACTTACGAGATGAATTTTGCCCCTCGCTTAGTTTATCATTATTGGCAAAAACACGAATCATCTCAACACCCGGACTGGAAATCATCTAACAATGGTTTAGCCGAACGTCAATCAACACGGACATATAATTGGCAGATAGACAATATTATTCGTTGGAACTACACATTCAATAACGTGCATCATACGGAATTAACTTTACTGCAAAATGCAGAAGAAAACAAATATTGGGAAGAAACCATGACCGGACGAAATTTCAGTCCGACCGATGCGCTTGGATACAGCTACATGGATATTGCCGATATGACAAAAAGCAGTATTTCTTCAAAAGATGAACACCAGACTTCCGACGCTTTAATGGCTCGCGCTTATTACGCATTTAAGGACAGATATATGCTAACAGCATCTATTCGTCGGGATGGCTATTCCGGATTCGGCATAAAAAATCCTCGTGCAACATTCCCATCAATCGCTCTGGGATGGGTGTTTACCGAAGAAGATTTCATGAGTAAAGCACAAGCCATGAATTATGGGAAAATACGTTTGTCTTACGGACAAAACGGTAACAGTTCCATCGGCACTTATCAGGCGCTTTCCGACATGACAAAAGGAGCCGGCCGGTTTGTTTATATTGATTCTAAAGGAACTCTTTATGAAACTTCCCAACTCTATGTTTCCCGGATGGCAAATGCCGATTTGAAATGGGAAACTACAACATCTTTCAACGTCGGTTGGGACTATGGATTCCTGAATCAACGCATCAACGGTAGTATTGACGCTTATTACTCAAAAACAACTGATGTATTGGTTGACCGGACATTACCGGACTTCCTGGGATTCAGCAACGTCGCTGCAAATTTAGGACAGATCGACAATAAAGGTCTCGAATTCATAATAAACACACAGAATATCAAACGTGACAACTTCGAATGGTACATCACCGCGTCTTTCAATACAAGTGCAAACAAAATCGTACACTTGTATCGTGATTATGCAGACGTAACTGATGAAAACGGCAATATTATCGGGCAAAAAGAAACTGACGACACCGCTAACGCATGGTTCATCGGACGAAGCATCTACGAAAGGGCAAACTGGGGTTACCGTATGATCGGTGTTTGGCAGGAAGATGAAGCCGAAGAAGCAAAAAAATACAGTCAAGTGCCTGGTGACCCGAAAATCTGGGACGTGAATGAAGATGGCAAATACACTAATGATGATAAAGTTTTCAACGGACAATCCACTCCTAAATTCAGTTGGACACTCCGCAACGAATTTGTTTTATTCAAAGATTTAACAATTTCTACGAATATCTATTCTATGTGGGGACAAAAATTTGCATACGACCGTCCTTTGAACAGAAACGGATTTCTGGATAGAAATTCATCCTACATTCAACCCTACTGGACGCCGGAAAATCCGACCAACGGATATGCCCGCTTGCAATCAAATGATGCAAGTACCGGTGTTAAGAAAATGGTGAACCGCTCTTTTATCCGTTTAGACAATATTGCCGTATCATATAATGTTCCGAAAAAATTCATTCAAACCCTGAATATTCAAAAATTGAATGTTTATGCTTCCGTAAGAAATGTCGCGGTATGGGCTCCCGATTGGGTTTACTGGGATCCGGAACCACAAGGACGCTTCAATCCAACTGGAGATAGCCCTTCTACATCGCCTACACCAAGAACATGGACTATCGGTTTTAACGTTACTCTATAAACATGTTTAACTTGTAAAAAAAATAAAACTATGCGTAAATATTTATATATATTGGCTTGTAGCCTGTCTTTTCTGGGAATCACAAGTTGTGAAGAAAGTTGGCTGGAACCGGATCCGCGATCATTCTTTACTCCGGACAATGCATTTACAACTCCGGAAGGATTGCAGGCAACTTTAACCAGTTGCGAACGTAACCTCCGGTATATCTGGACCGGTGACGCGAGTCCTATCATTACCGAATTGATTTTCTCTGAAATTTGTGTGGAAGGTACTACCGACAAAGCATCGCCTGCACAAAACCTGAACCTGCAAATTACTCCTTCTTCAAACCTGAACAGTGCCGACTATAACAAGATAGGATGGTATTGGTACGAAGGTTATAAAGGTATAAAATATGCAAATACGGTGATTTCCAATGCTCCGGGTATTCCGGGACTTGATCCGGTAATCCGGGATAATATGATTGCCCAGGCTCTTTTCCACCGGGCTTTCCGCTATTATTTCCTGACGCTTCAATTTGGTGATATTATTTACTTCAGTCAGGAAGTAAAATCTCCTAAAGTGGATTTCTATTCTACGAAGTACGATGTTATCTTAAAACAATGTGTGCAAGATATGGAATGGGCTGTAGAACACGCCCCGGAAAAACCTGATTTGGGTCGTATTTCAAAAGGAGCCTGCCAACAATTGCTGGCGAAATTTTATCTGGCAACGGGAGATTTCGACAAAGCCATTTCTACTTGTTCTCAACTCATTGACGGAGGCGCTTACAAATTGATGACAAGTCGCTATGGAGTGGACAAGAATAACGCCGATAAAAACATTACGTGGGACTTACACCGGCCACTAAACAAGGGGACTTGGGAAAATACAGAACAAATTCTGGTTGCCATCAACCGTGAAGATTATGAAAATAGTCGTGAAGAAACCAGTTCTATGCGCCAAACAGTCCCATTTTTTGTTTGTACCAACCAGAATCGCATTTATACTCCCAGCGGACAAATTGGGATGGTCGATAATGCTACTGCCAAAATTGACCTCCGTAAAATGTATGGACGCGGTATCGGCAGGGCGCGTGGAACATGGTACTCTACAAATATGATCTGGGATGATGCAAATGACTTGCGCCACGTGCCGGGAAACTGGATGAACATGTCCGACCTGGTATACAACAATGGCGCTCTGGAAGGAAAAGATCCATACTATGGAAAGCCCCTTCAATTGTATGATGATAACGGTAAAATGTTGACGACTGATACTATTCGTAACTGGTTTAGCTGGCCACACTACAAAGTGTACATTGAAGACCCGAAAAAGGAAACCAATGCCCAGTATAATGGCGGCGCCGGAGACATATATATCTACCGTTTAGCGGAAACTTATCTGATGCGTGCCGAAGCTTATTTTTGGAAAGGAGATTTACAAAAGGCTGCTGATGACATAAACAAAGTAAGAAACAGAGCCGGAGCAGGTTCATATTCCGCAGGCCAAATCAATATGAATACTATTCTTGACGAAAGAGCCAGGGAATTGTTTTGGGAAGAATTACGTCACGCAGAATTAGTCCGTATTTCCCGTTTGTTTGCAACGACCGGTAAAGCGGCTGAAAACGGAAAAACTTATACTATGAACAGTTTCTCTGAAAACAACTACTGGTATGACAGGATCATGTCTAAGACTGATTTTTATAATACAGGTGTAAAAACCGTTTATGGAAACATTTATACCATGAGTCCATATCATATACTTTGGCCTGTTCCTCAGAAATCTATTGATTCAAATACCCTGGGACGACTCAATCAAAATTACGGATATGCAGGTTATGAATTGAACGAACCTCCATTTGATAATATTGAAGATGCGATTAAATCAGAACTAGGGAACTAAATATTTGTTGGGAATCCAATAAAATGTAAAAAGAGAGGCGGGAATAAAGGGAAACTTTTATTTCCGCTTTTTTATAAATGAAATTAAATATCTAAATATTAGGCAGTTGTAGAAACTGAAGCTAAAGCTGCAAACTCTAAAGCTAAAGCTGCAAACTCTAAAGCCACGGCTGATTACAATGAACACGAAAGAAGGTACACGGTGCACGGTGAAATTCAACTTCCGATGATACAGACAAGATTAAAAAAAATCGTATCTTTGTGAAAAATGCATTTTTCATGAAAAATTTACCGATAGGAATACAGTCGTTTGAAAAATTGCGGGAAAGCGACAACCTTTATGTGGACAAAACAAAAGAAATCCACGAAATAATTACAGCCGGAAGCGTCTATTTCCTTTCCCGTCCGCGCCGCTTCGGAAAATCCTTGCTGATAAGTACGATGGAAGCAATTTTCAAGGGAAAGAAAGAACTGTTTGAAGGACTTTACATCTACGATAAGTGGGACTGGTCGCAACAGTTTCCGGTTATCCGGATAGACTGGACGCTGATAGACCATTCTACACCGGAAAAAATGGAAAACAGCCTGACTTCTTACTTAAAAGAGATTGCTCAATATCAGCAGATTGCTTTGGCTTCTCAATCCGCTCCGGACTGTTTTAGGGAGCTAATTCGAGCCTTGCACAACCAAACCGGACAAAAAGTGGTCGTCCTGATTGACGAATACGACAAGCCGGTCACCAGTCACCTGTTCGATTCCCTGCTGGATGTTATCCGGACAGCCGTGCACGATTTCTATCAGGTAATGAAAGGCTCGGACGAGCATTTGCGCTTTATTTTCCTGACCGGAGTTTCCAAGTTTTCCGGCCTGTCTATTTTTTCGGCGCTGAACAATCTAAACGATATTACCCTGCATAAACGCTACGCCTCAATATGCGGATATACGCAGGAAGAACTGGAAAGCAACTTTTCCGGATATATCGACAGCGCGGCCGAAAGTCTGGAG
>JAIRZF010000094.1 GCA_031267385.1 Dysgonamonadaceae bacterium
TGATATGCATCCGACCTTAGTTTTGAAGACGAATACAGGCAATTTTTGATGGACAACGGCGTTAATAAGGAATGTCGCGAAGCAAAAACCTCATTTCCACCTAATTTAAATAACAAAACAACCCCAGTAGCATGGGAATACCTCACGAACAAACCTCATTACCTCATTAAAAATAAGATATTATGAAACGAGCATGCAAAACTTGCACCCAAACGCATGAACATGATGTGAGTTCCATATGACCTTAAAAAAATAAATTATTTACATATGAAAGTAGAATACAATAATCTTTACACGCATTTTGTCTTTACGACATTGAACCGGATGCCGCTTATTTCGGAAAAATTTCGTGAACGAATTGAAAAGTACATCACGGGAATCGTCAACAACAACGGCTGCAAAATGTATTCGATATATGCCAATCCCGAACACGTTCATTTGCTCGTATCGCGAGCGCCGGTGTTGGACGAGGAAAGTCTGGCGAATATCGTAGCCAACAGTTCGGATAAATTTATCAACGTCAATCGTTTGTGTCTCGGTATTTTTCAATGGCAACAATCATGTTCGGCATTTTCGGTTTCCAAACGCAACATTCATGATTTGTGTACATACATTGAAAATCAAAAGGAACATCACAAAAAACAAAATTATGCCGAAGAATACGAAAGATACGTTAAATTTTATCAGCAAACCATTATGAAAAAAACATCTGGAAAATAAGGTAATGAGGTTGGTTTGCATGGTGTATTTTCGTGCTACTACTGAGGTTGTTCCGTTTTTTTAAAATTAGGTAGAAATGAGGTTTGAAATGAAATCACTGACAGATAACCGGAATTTAACAAAACAACTGAAATAAAAGAAAAACGATAAACATGTATAAACGACATGAGTAAAAAAACCAAAATACACAATCAACTATCGGCACGGTCGGCAAGCCCACGCCGACGGGATAAGGAATGTCGCGAAGCAAAAACCTCATTCCCACCTAATTTAAATAACAAAACAACCCCAGTAGCATGGGAATACCCCACGAACAAACCTCATTACCTCATTAAAAATAAGATATTAAGAAAAAAACATCTGGAAAATAAGGTAATGAGGTTGGTTTGCATGGTGTATTTTCGTGCTACTACTGAGGTTGTTCCGTTTTTTTAAAATTAGGTGGAAATGAGGTTTGAAATGAAATCACTGACAGATAACCGGAATTTAACAAAACAACTGAAATAAATGTGGAAATGAGGTTTGGCTCAGTCTCCGCGTCGTCGTCGCCGCAACTTTTACGCTTGGGACAGGGAAAACATATGAAAGTCTGCTAATCTATCGATTAACAGACTTTCTATTTTTAGGATGTTTTGTGTTGATGTTTTACAAAATCCGTGATTAATTTTTGAATTCCCTCGCAACAATTTCACGCATTTCATCATAATTGGCTTCCAGGTCTTTCAACAGTTGTAACTGTGCATAAGTGCGTTGCAGGTTATGTTCCGGGAAATGTATTTTATAATACGTATCTCCGTTGAGATAGTCGGTAAAGAAGCGGACTGTTTGCATGAATGTCAACAATTTGGCGCCGAATGCCAGATTATCAATCTCTATCGGGGAGAGGAAATTTTTAGCAGTTTCGGCATATCCACGGGCATATCCGGCAAAAATATCCAGGTTTACTCCGATCTTGTTCAGGTCGGCATCGTCTTCAGCGCCATTGTTTGCCCCGGTACGGATAAAATCACCGAAATCGGACAATACGTATCCCGGCATAACGGTATCAAGATCGACCACACACAGGATACGACCGTTATCATCGAATAACACATTGTTCACTTTGGTATCGCAATGGTTGATCCGTTTCGGTAATTTACCTTCCCTGCCCCATACTTCAATTTTACACATATCCTCTGCACGCGATTCAATCTCCGAAATAAGATCCCGGCTGGCGGCAACACGTCCTGCGGCATCCTGGGCTACGGCGTCACGAAACTGTTGCACACGAAATTCCATGTTGTGAAAATCAGGAATGGTTTCGCCTAATCGTTCCGGTATGTCGGCTAAATAACCTTGAAATTCACCAAAAGCTTTCCCTGCTTCGTAGGCCAATTCCGGATTAATTGCGTCATAACTTTTTCCTCCGGGAATAAACAGGTACACACGCCAATAGTTTTCACCGTCGAAATGGTACAACTTGCCGTCTTTAGCAGGAATAATAGCCAGTACTTGACGATCTATATCCGTTTCTCCCTTTTCTATCAGCTTTTTACGAATGTGATTGGTTACGTGTAATATATTATTTTGCAACATTTCCACATCTTTAAAAATATGGTGATTGATACGCTGCAACAGATAATCAGGTTTACCGGCTTCTTCCGTTTTTACTAAAAAAGAATCGTTGATATGTCCGGCGCCCAAAGGGCCAACAGAAACAGGGGTTCCTTCTATTTCGAAGTACTTTACCAAATTGATTGTTTGATTCATGGAATATTAATTTAAAATTTGAGGTGCAAATATACTAAATGTACGTTTATTTTGCATTAAAAATACATTATTTTGACAAGATTTTCACAGTCATTTCCGATAAAAATCACTATCCTTGCAAAATATAATCTTAAATAGCTATATCATGAGAAAATGTTACCTGTTCCTGTTGTTTTTTTGCTTCTTTTTCAGTGATTTTAATACAAAGGCGTCTGAAAAAACGGTCAGTTCCAACTATCCTAACAATCGTTATCCTCTGGTACAAAAACCTTATATGGAACTGCCTTTGGGTTCTATTAAAGCCAAAGGATGGTTACTGGAAATGTTGAAAACGCAACAAACCGGTTCTACCGGAAAGATGGATCAATTATATCCTGCAATCATGGGGACGCGCAACGGTTGGCTTGGAGGCGACGGCGACCAGTGGGAAAGAGGGCCTTATTGGATTGACGGTTTACTTCCTTTGGCTTATATTTTAGATGACGACAACTTGAAAAAGAAAGTCCAACCCTGGATAGAATGGACGTTAAAAAGCCAACGGGAAGACGGATTTTTCGGTCCGTCTAAAGATTATCCTCCTGAAGCCGGTATTCAACGCGATAATTCTGCCGATTGGTGGCCCCGGATGGTAGCGCTCAAAATAATACAACAATATTACTCGGCAACGCAGGATCAACGGGTCATCCCGTTTATGACCAGGTATTTTCAATACCAATTGAGAACGCTGCCGGAAAAACCGCTGGGATATTGGACTTTTTGGGCTAATTACCGGGTTTGTGATAATCTGCAAGCCGTATATTGGCTTTATAATATTACCGGCGACCGGTTTCTGCTCGAATTGGGAGATTTGCTGCACAAACAGGGACACGATTTTACAAAAATGTTCCTGGAAAGCGATGATTTGAGCCGGCTCGGCTCGATCCATTGCGTCAACTTGGCGCAAGGATTGAAAGAACCGGTTATTTACTACCAGCAGGATCCTGATAAAAAATACCTGCAAGCTGTAAAAAAAGGCATGGCGGATATACGGAAATACAACGGCCAACCTCAGGGAATGTATGGAGGCGATGAAGAGCTGCACGGAAATAACCCGACTCAGGGATCTGAACTCTGTTCGGCCGTAGAGCTGATGTTTTCCCTCGAAAAAATGATGGAAATTACCGGGGATTTGGATTATGCCGATCACCTGGAACGTGTTACTTTCAACGCTTTGCCGACGCAAATATCCGACGATTTTATGACACACCAGTACTTTCAACAGGCCAACCAGGTTACGGCAAACTGGCACGACCGGAACTTCCACTGCAACCACGACGGAACGGACGTCCTTTTCGGATTACTGACAGGATACCCCTGTTGTACTTCCAATATGCACCAGGGATGGCCTAAATTTACACAAAACTTGTGGTACGCGACTCCCGACAACGGTCTGGCGGCAATGGTTTTTTCTCCTTCGGAAGTGACGGCAAAAGTGGGGAACAACTGCCTGGTGACATTTTCTGAGGAAACGCTTTATCCTATGGACGACATGCTCCGGTTTACTCTGACAATTCTTGATAAAAAAACGAAACAGGTCGATTTTCCCCTCCATCTCCGGATTCCCGGATGGTGCAAAAAAGCGACTGTCACTGTTAACGGGAAACCACAACAAACTGCAGAAGGAGGGACGGTAGCTATTGTTGATCGCACATGGACAACGGGAGACCGGGTAGAACTGCAATTACCGATGGAAGTCACAACCGGCAGATGGTACGAAAATTCAATTGCCGTCGAACGTGGCCCGCTGGTTTATGCGCTGGAGGTCAAAGAGCAATGGAACAAAAAAGAAATTCCCGAAAACAAAAAACATTTTGGAGAGCATTATTTTGAAGTACTCCCACAATCGGACTGGAATTATGGTATCGTTGATTTTAATCCTCAAAAAACGCCGGAAGTATTCCGGGTGGAAATTGATAAGGAAAAACAGAAATCCCTTTATCCCTGGAACACTCAAAATGCTCCCGTCAAAATAAAAGTCAACGCAAAGAAAATCGACGTCTGGAAATTATATAACGAAATGGCAGGGCCACAACCCTATTCCATTATATACGGATTCAACTGGGGAGTTGTCCCAATTGAAGAGATCACATTGATCCCTTATGGCTGCACCACGTTAAGAATATCGGAATTCCCGGTCGTGGGGAGATAGTAATTTTTGTTTCTGTTTCACAAAATCAGACGGTTTCATTCCAAACTGTTTTTGAAAACTCAAGGAAAAATAGGAAGGCGCTGAAAATCCGGTCAGATAAGCGACTTCTTTCACGGACATGCCGGACTCCATCAGTAGTTCGGCAGCCCGTTTCAAGCGGATAATACGGATAAATTCATTCGGACTCATATCGCATATACCTTTCATCTTCCGGTATAAACTGGATGTACTTGCACCTGCTTTAGCCGCCAGATATTCTACATTCAGGTCCGGATCCGATAATTTATCCAGGATCACGTCATTCAGCATTTTCAGGAATTCTTCATCGGCTTTCGTGGATGCTATTGAACCCGAATATACCAATGGAGATTGGGCAAATGTCTTCAGAAGTTTCTCCCTGCCGGTCAACAAATTAGATATTTGCGCCAACAAATGGTCTGTCGAGAACGGTTTACTGATGTATGCATCGGCGCCTGTTTCCAAACCTTCAATCTGACTCTGCATATTCTGTCTTGCCGTCAGCAGGATGAACGGTATATGGCTATAATTGACATCTGACTTTACTATTTTACAGAGTTCCAATCCATCCATTACCGGCATACTGATATCGGATATAATCAGGTTTACAATATTATTATCCAGAATTTCCAGGGCATCTTTTCCGTTTGCAGCTTTCATCACCTTATAAAGTCCTGATAATTCTGAAGCTACATAATCAAGCATTTCTTTTTCATCTTCCACCAACAGCACGACAGGCAGCAGTTCTCCGGTTTTGTTCGATCTTCCGATTTCCGGTTTCCGGGAGATTTTATTCCTGGTTTTTGTTTTTTCCGATTTCACTTCTATGCAAATATCCTGTTTTTTAGGTAATTGTAAAACAAACGAATTCACAGTCCGTTTTCCGGTATCAAGATAAAGTCTTCCATTATGTAACTCTGCCAACAAACGTCCCAGATAAAGCCCGATACCTGTACCTTTCGGAGTCGTCTCATAAATATTATCCTTATTCTGGAAGAACATTTCAAAAATTTTCTCTTTCAATTCGAGAGGGATCTGTTTTCCGTCACTTTCCACGCGAATTTCAAGAACCGTATCTTTTCCCATATCTGAAGATACAACAATCTCATTCTTGGCAAATTTGAGTGCGTTTGTAAATAAATTACTCAAAATTTTAGTCACTGCTTCTTTGTCAATGATAGCTTCAAAGTGTTTCACATCCGGTTTTAGTTCGAACAGCAATCCGTTTTCCTTTGCTCCCGGAGTAAAACGTATATACGTTTCCCGGAGAAGTTCGATAATATCAACCGGCGTGAAGTTCAATTTCATATTTTCGATTTCCGCTTTTCTAAAATCCAATAGCTGGTTTGTCAGATCAAGTAACCGGTTTGTATTTTTTTGCATGATCGACAAATTATCTTTATTGGAAGAAGTATCATTTTCCGATTTCATGATTTTGTCGAGCGGACCTTTTATCAATGTAAGCGGAGTCCTGATTTCATGGGCGATCTGAGTAAAAAAGTCAATTTTTGAGCGTAATATTTCCTGTTGTTTCAAATCCTCCATTTTTTCGATTTTCAACTGGTTACGAAACCTGAGCTTTTGGGTATAGAAACGCATGATAACATATATGCCGGTTCCCAATAAAATAATATAACACAAATAAGCCCATCCGGTCTGCCAGAAAGGCGGTTTAATAATAATCTGTAAGGTTGTTTCTTTATCCGTCCATTCTCCATTTCCATTACTTGCTTTCAGGCGGAAAGTATACTCTCCGGGAGCCAGATTCGTGTAATATGCTTTACGGTAAGTTTTTAAATGTGTCCACTGTTTGTCGACGCCATCCAGTTTATACCTGTATTCATTCATATCCGGAGATGTGAAACTAAGAGCGGCGAAATCAATACTAAACGTCGATTTATCGTATGGAAGAGCTATTTTCCCGGCAAATAAAACAGATTCCCTGTTCCCGGATTTATCCGTCAGATCCAGTTCTTCATTGAACACCTGAAAACCTGTGATATAAACTTGCGGATCAAAATCATTTTCTCTGATATTTTCCGGGACAAAAGAAATCATGCCGTTGATTGTCCCAAAATACATTTTTCCCAATTTATCCTTGTATCCGGAATTATAATTAAACTGGTTATTCGTCAGTCCACTAGCGGTTGAATAACGTTTAATAGCTTTTGTTTCCGGATTGAACCGGATCAAACCGTTGGAAGTTGTCAGCCATAAATTACTACGGGCATCTTCAAGAATTTTATAGATAAAATTACTCGGAAAACCTTCTTTTATTGTAAATCTGGTAAAATTATTTGTTTCCGGATGATAAAGGCAAAAACCATTCCCTCGGGTGGCAATCCAAAGCCGGTTTTTACTATCCTCGAATACATTGCTTACCGCATTGGACGATATGGATGTCAGATCTTTTTCATCGTGTTTAAAATACCCGGAAATACCATTTCTTGTCATGTGAAACAATCCGTTATTATGAGTTGCGACCCACATTGTACCTTTATGATCTTCATAGAAACAATGAACAAAAGAATAAGATGCAAGACCGTCAATGTATTTTAATTTTTTTGTTTCAGGAAGATATTGATATACTCCCGATGTCGTTCCCAATAAGATCCGTCCGTCTTTCGTTTTATAAATAGTAATTATAAAATTGGTTTTCAGATCATGCGGCCCATATCCTGCTTCAAAATGCAGAATATCTTTATTGGTAGAGATATCAATAACATCAACGCCCCGGTCGTAATACCCGATCCACAAAGAATCCCCACTGATCATCAATCCGTGGAGGTTCAGTCCGGAAATAGGCTTCTCATCCGGTGCAAAATGCCGGAATTTACCTGTCGACGGCTCATATTTATTCAAACCGGCATCTTCCGTCCCGATCCAGATATTCCCGAACTTGTCGCCGGTTATTTCACGGATTGCGTTTCCACGGATGCAATTATTTCCGGGACCCATATCAAAAAACTTTTCGAATGATGCATATTCATTGGGCAAATAGCTCAATCCCTGAAAATAAGTTCCGATCCAGACGCCACCTTCCATATCTTTCGTCAAGGTATAAATTGCATTATCTCCGATAGCATAAGGATTATTCAGACTTTTCCTGAAATTCAATGTTACTCCGGTTTTGATATTCAAAAGATATAACCCCGATTCCGTACCCACAAAGAATTCATCATCGGAGAAAGGCAATATCACCCTGACCCTGATGGGCTTACCATCCGTATCCTTTTTCAAAAATGTTTCGGTAGTTCCGGTATTCGGGTCAAACCGTCTCAATCCCAGGGATTCTGTTCCTATCAATAATCCATGTTCCCTGGCATCAACAATCACCAATAAGTCTGAAAACAATTTTTTCTCCTGAGCCGTCAGTATTTCATATCTGGTGAATGTATCATTCCTGTGATCGTATTTGAAAAGCGCTTTCTCTGCGGATGTAAACCAGGGATCCCCGGAAGAACCGATGCAAATCCTGTTCGGAGTAAAGTAGATTTGCGCCGGATAATATTTAACCGTGTTTTTTACTTTGTCGTATTTATAAAGTCCGTTAAAACTCTGTATCCAGACATTATTCTGGAAATCGGTTTTAATATCGCCAATCTCTCCCTCATGCAGGAATAAATCGTCCAAGTCACTAAAATCATCTGTTTGAGGATCATAATAGCACAAACCGTTATTGGTGCCAATCCAGATCAATCCGTCCGGATCCTCATGCAAAGAAATAACATAATTTGAACGGATACTTTTTTTATTTTCCCGTTCGTGTCTGTATGATTTGAATGCATGCCCGTCAAAACGATTCAACCCGTCTTTCGTTCCCAGCCAGAGAAACCCCCTCTTATCCTGTATGCTACAATATACGGTATTATGAGATAATCCGTCTTCATTGGTGTAATGACGGAAATAATAGTTCCTTGCGGAGACTGTTGAAAAGGATGATAAAATTAAAAGATAAAAAACTATCGATCTGTGTTTCATAAATTTCAGCTTAAATTTGAGGCTATCATGAAGCATTTGTTACAAAAGTATTCATTTATCGCCAAAACAGGACACTCTCTAAGATTAAAAATAACTCTCTGAATGAAAATTATAAGTCTTTGACAAAATATTAGTAGTCCGATTACGTACATTGTAGTAATATTGCAGCATCAAATAATACTATCTCATGAAAAATATTTTGTTTCTTATTTTTTTGTGTTTATTACTTGCCGGATGTAATAATAAATCCGCAGATGTGAAAACAATCCGCAGTGAATTGCGTGCTCCGGCTTATCCGCTGGTGAGCATAGACCCTTACACTTCAGCATGGTCGTTTTCCGACAAGTTGTATGAAAGCTCCGTAAAACACTGGACAGGAGAAAATTTCCCGTTGATTGGAGCCATCAGAGTCGACGGACAGATCTACCGTTTTATGGGTGAAGAAATTATAGCCCCATTCATCGTTTCTCCTACAGCAGAACAAGGAGAATGGATCGGGAAATACAGTATGACAAAACCTGTTACCGGCTGGGAAAAACCGGGCTTCAACGATTCCGGATGGCAATCCGGCATCGGAGGATTCGGTTCCATGGATGAAATAGTTTTAAGCACACTGGAAGTCTGCATGTTATCGACGCCGATACCGGCTAAAATCCCAAAACAAGTCGTCAATACGCTTTGGGACAAAGAAAACAGCGGGATCTGGATACGCAGAGAGATCGAACTGAACGATGACCTTGCCGGGAAAAAAGTCTTCCTGGAATATTCGCACGATGACGATTTTGAATTGTATGTCAATGGCATCGAGGTGGTCAATACAGGTTATGCCTGGAAAAAGAATGTAATCGTTCAACTGCCCGAAGAAGCCACACAAACCCTGAAAAAAGGAAAAAACATTCTCGCAGCCCACTGCCATAACCGGACAAACGGCGCATTAGTCGATTTCGGATTAAGCGTAGAAGCCCCTGTAAAACATTACATGGATCAAACGGCAGAACAAAAGTCGGCCGACGTGCAACCAACTCAGACACGGTACACGTTCGCCTGTGGCCCGGTCGATCTGGAACTGACATTCACCGCCCCGTTATTGCTGAATAACCTGGAACTGATATCCCGCCCCGTCAATTACATTTCCTATACGGTAAATGCAACCGATGATCGATCACATGATGTGGAAATATACTTCGAAGCAACTCCAAACTGGGCGATCAATAAACCGGGCCAGGCTACTCAATCCGAACTTATTGAAAAAGACGGATTAATGTTCCTCAAAACCGGAAGCGTAGACCAGTTGGTTTTATGCAGAAAAGGCGACGATGTACGTATTGATTGGGGATATTTCTACCTGTGCACGGAAAAAGCCGGCGCAACTTGCGCAACAGGCGATGGATACAGCCTGCGCGAAAGTTTCGGCCAAAATGGAAAAATTCTGCCCGGATCGGTTATTCAATCGCCAAACCATAATAATTTAGGCATTGTACAATCGCTTGGAAATGTCAATGAAAGCACATCCGGAAAAATTCTTATCGGATACGATGATATTTATTCAATCCAATACTTCGGGGATAATTTACGTCCATACTGGAATGTCGATGGTAAAAAAGATATTTTCAAGGCATTCTCCGAAGCAAATAATGAATACGGTAAACTGATCGAAGCCTGCAATAATTTCGATTATCAGATGATGTCGGACGCAACTCAGGCAGGAGGCAAAGAATATGCGGAATTGTGCGCCCTGGCATACAGACAATCCATACATGCACACAAACTGGTTAAATCGCCTAACGGAGACCTCCTTTTCTTGTCGAAAGAGAATTTCAGCAACGGATCCATCGGAACAGTAGACATCACCTACCCTTCATCTCCTTTATACCTCCTTTACAACCCGGAACTGGCAAAAGGATTACTGAATCATATTTTCTATTACAGCGAATGTGGAAAATGGACTAAACCTTTTGCCGCACACGACGTGGGAACTTATCCTTTGGCCAACGGACAAACTTACGGAGGAGATATGCCGATTGAGGAAAGTGGAAATGTGCTGATCCTGACTGCGGCAATCGCTACCGTGGAAGGAAATGCCAATTATGCGGCCAAACATTGGGATATACTTACTACCTGGACAAATTATCTGGTGGAAAAAGGGCTCGATCCGGAAAATCAGTTGTGTACGGACGATTTTGCAGGACACTTTGCCCATAACACCAATCTATCGATCAAAGCCATACTTGGGATCGCATCCTATGGAAAACTGGCAAATATGTTAGGTAAAAAAGAAGTTGCAGAAAAATATACCGCACAAGCCAAAAACATGGCTCAGGAATGGATGAAAATGGCAGATGACGGCGATCATTATCGTTTGACTTTCGACCAACCCGGCACCTGGAGTCAGAAATACAATTTGGTGTGGAATAAATTGATGAAGTTGGATATTTTTCCCGCTTCGGTTGCTGAAAAAGAAATTCCATCCTATCTGACAAAACAAAACACCTACGGATTGCCTCTGGACAACCGCGAAACTTATACAAAATCCGACTGGATCATCTGGACTGCAACAATGTCAAATGATCTGGAAACATTCCGGAAATTCATTACTCCGATACATAAATTTATGAATGAAACCGTCGATCGCATTCCAATGACGGATTGGTACTGGACAGATAAACCAAACCAACGAGGATTCCAGGCAAGATCAGTTGTCGGCGGATATTTCATCAAAATGTTGGAAGAAAAAATGATAAATTTAGAATAGATAACACATCCATGACAAGTTTATTACAGAACTGCAAAAACGCATTATACATAGTTATTTTCGTTTTGATGCTATCAGCCTGTTCCGATACAGATACCAATCCTCCGGACGGCGATGAGACATTGATTCCGATACCATTCCGGGAAGTGACCCTTCAGGATGATTTCTGGCTCCCGCGATTGAAAGTACAAAAGCAGACGTTGATCCCTTTTGCACTGGACAAAACACGCCCTGCCGTGGAAAATTTAAAGAAAACGGCGGATTATTTGAAAGGTATTCAAGGCGAGCTCCCTTTCCCTCACAGATTCATTGCTTCCGATCTATATAAGGTAATGGAAGGGGCGGCTTACCTCCTTACCCTGGAAAAAGACACCGCCCTCGAACGGCAAATGGACGAGATTATTGATGTCATTGCCGATGCTCAACAGGAAGACGGATATCATTACGAATCACATATAACCGGAGTTTCAAAAAATGCAGAACACTGGGGAGGTGGCGGAATGGGTGACAAACCCTATTCCTGGGTAGTCCACAGTCATGAATTGTATGATATGGGACATATGTACGAAGGTGCGGTTGCATATTATCAGGCAACGGGCAAGGATAAATGGCTGAATGTGGCAACTAAAAACGCCAACCATATTTTCCATGTCTTTTTTGAAGGTGACCCGGAATATAATGACGGAAAACCTGTTAATCAGGCTCCCGGACACGAAGAAATTGAATTAGCGCTCGTAAAACTCTATCGCATCACCGGAGATTCCCTGTATCTCAATCTGGCCAAACGATTTATTGATATAAGAGGGGTCACTTACAAACCGGAAGGAGAAGGCGTTATGGCGCCGGAATATGCTCAGCAACACCTTCCGGTCAGGGAACAAACCAAAGCTGTAGGACATTCCGTAAGGGCGGTTTACCTTTATTCCGGAATGGCAGATGTGAGCGCACAAACAGGAGATACAAGCCTTCGCCCTGCATTGGACAGTATATGGCACAATATCGTGGATACGCGCATGCATATCACCGGAGGATTGGGAGCCATACACGGAATAGAAGGATTCGGCCCGGAATATCTTCTACCCAATAAAGACGCTTACAACGAAACTTGCGCCGCCGTCGGAAACGTGTTTTTCAACCACAGGATGTTCCTGATGGGAAAAGACGGTAAATACATGGACGTAGCAGAAATCGCCCTGTTCAACAATGTTTTGGCCGGGGTTAACCTGGAAGGCAACAAATTTTTCTATGTCAATCCGCTTGAAGCAGATGGAAAAACTCCATTCAATCACGGTCGTGCAGGACGTTCGCCCTGGTTTGGGACTGCTTGTTGCCCATCCAACCTGGCACGCCTGATCCCTCAGGTACCCGGTTTGATCTATGCCCATACAAGTGATGAGATCTATTGCTCTTTTTATGCCGGTAGTACGGTCGAGATCCCCCTGAAAAAAGGGAAAATAAAAGTTACTCAGAAAACGAATTATCCTTTTGACGAAAAAATCGAATTCAGGATACACCCGGAACAAAACAAAAGTGAATTCACCATGAGATTACGGATACCAACATGGACGGGAACCCAATTTGTCCCTGGTAAATTATACCAATACAATAATAACGCTCCCGATCGGTGGGAAATACGGATAAACGGCAAGAAACTGAATGCTCCCGTTAAGAACGGCTACATCTCTCTCCGCCGGAAATGGGATACAAATGATAAACTGGAACTGTATTTACCCATGCCTGTCCGGTACAGTCGTGCAATAGATGAAGTCGAAGCAGACAGAGGACGGGTGACAATTACCAGGGGGCCTTTGGTTTATTGTGCAGAAGCTGTAGACAACGATTTTCCGGTACATTCGGTTTATTTGGACGATATGACTTCAACAGGTTCAATCCATCATTCCGGCAAAGATTTATTTGCAGGAATAGATTTTATACGGATTCCTGCAAAAACTGCCGGAATCAATGAAAATACTCCCGATAAGGAGGCTTCTTTAACGCTGATTCCCTATTATGCATGGGATAACAGGGGCGATAGCGCTATGATTGTATGGATTCCCAAATCCAAACTTCTTCTATCGGAACCTTTTTTGTCTATACCCAACCCGGATTCTAAATAACCGGGTTATTATCACTATTAAAATCTATTTTTATTTATTACTCATTTAAATTTACATTTATGGTTAACTTTAAAAACAATGGAAAGAGTATGAGAAAACTGCTTTTCTTGTTAGCCTTGTTTCTAACAGGAGAGTTTCTTTTTTTCCATGCTTTTGCAGATGAACAATCTGCGACGGTTACACAACAGCAGGTTGTAGAAATAACGGGAACTGTAAAAGATGCTGTGGGAGAAACCCTTGCAGGTGTAAGCATCGTCGTAGACGGTACTTCTACCGGAACATCAACCAATACCGATGGATGGTTTTCCCTGAAAGCATCGACAGATGTAACCTTGAAAATTTCGTATATAGGTTATCTTCCACAAACTGTCAAACTGAACGGTCGAAACAAGATTGACATTGTAATGAAAGAAGATATGTTAAACCTGGACGAAGTTGTAGTAGTCGCTTATGGCGCTCAGAAAAAAGCTACTTTGACCGGAGCTATCTCGTCTGTCATGTCGGAAGAGATTTCCCGTTCGGCGGCAACGACGACCTCCGGCGCATTGGCCGGGAAAATCTCCGGAGTCAATAGCCGTTTGACGGACGGACGCCCCGGAGCCAGCACCAAAATCAATATCCGTAACATGGGAACACCCTTGTATGTGATCGATGGCGTGCAAAAAGACGAAGGACAATTCAACAACATCGATTTCAATGACATCGAGTCCATTTCAATCCTGAAAGACGCCAGCGCTTCCATTTATGGGATGCAGGCAGCTAACGGAGTGGTTGTGGTACAAACCAAACGCGGTAACCGCGGTGCAAAAAATACCATCAACATCAACTCTTACTATGGATGGCAGGATATGTTTCGCTTTCCGGAACCGGCCGATGCAACAACTTACATCAGTAGCTGGATGCAGTCGGATGCAATCAAAGGCAATACCCCGCGCTACACGAAAGAAGATCTGGCCAAATGGCAACAAGGAACGGAAAAAGGATACCAACCTTTCGACTGGTATGACTATATCCTGAATACCTCTCCCCAGTGGTATGTCGGCGCCAACGGATCGGGCGGTTCCGAAAAAATCAATTACTACTTTGCTCTCAGCCACATCGACCAGGAAGACATCATGCTCAACTACGGCGGTTTTTACCGTACCAACACCCAATTGAACATCGACGCCAATGTGAGCGAAAAATTGAAATTCGGAGCCAGCTTCAACGGACGTATCGAAAAAAGAGAACAACCGGGCGTTCCGGGTGGAGACGACATCTGGCAAGGACTGTTCGCTATCTACCGGAACCTCCCCATGTCCCGCCCTTTTGCCAACGATAACCCCAAATATCCGGCCCGGACTTCAAACAATACCGAAGTTAATTTCGGTATGCTCAATTACGACCTGTCCGGTAGATTCACAAATACCTGGCGCGTAGGACAATTGAACTTCAACGGCGAATATGAAATTATCAAAGGATTGAAAGCAATCGGTAAATTCGGTTATTACCTGGCTCAACAATGGTTGGACAACCAGGAATATACTTATAAACTTTATGGATATGATGAAGCAACCGATACTTATCCTGTGGTATTCAGTATGGACAATCCATGGCGTGAACGTGAAATCAGGAACGTAGAAGAAGTAACGTCCCAGTTCCACCTGACTTATGACAAACAATTCAAGAAGCACAGTATCAATGCACTATTGGCCGCAGAAAGTATCATGCGCGATACGCCCCGTTTCTGGGTTCACGACCGGCCGGCTTCCAATGCATTGAGCCTGATCTATCTGCAAACCCTGGCTGAACTTACGGATGAAGGAAAAAGAACGGAAGCCCGGTTGGGATATGCCGGCCGGCTCAATTACAACTACGATTCCAAATACCTGTTTGAATTTTCCGCCCGCTACGACGGTTCCTGGAAATTCCCGCCGAACCACCGTTGGGGTTTCTTTCCGTCAGCTTCAGTAGGATGGCGTATTTCCGGCGAAAACTTCTGGCAAAATTCAGCAATCAATAACACGGTAAACGATCTGAAATTCCGCGTATCCTACGGTTTGGTCGGTGACGACGGAGTCGGTAATTACAGCGCTTTCGACTATATGACAGGTTATACATATGGAAACGGAGGCGCCACTCTGGATGGAACTTATACAAGAGGTACCGCGCCAAGAGGTTTACCTGTTACCACATTATCATGGATGGAAGCGAAAATTTTCGACGCAGGTTTGGACTTTTCTATGTTCGGAGGAAAATTAAGCGGTCAGGTGGATTATTTCCGCCGTTTGCTCGACGGCATGTCGGCCAGACGTAACGACATATTGATCCCTGCAGAAGTAGGATTTGACCTCCCCTACGAAAATCTCGAATCAAACGTGCATACCGGATTGGATGGAATGTTACAATGGCGCGACAAAATCGATGATCTACAGTACAGAATCGGAGGAAATTTCACTTTTGCCCGTATGATCGACTGGGATCACTATAAACCGCGTCGTGGAAATTCATGGGACTATTACAGGAATAACATCGACCACCGCTATGCCTATCTGAACTGGGGTCTTCATGCTATCGGACAATTCCAGTCATGGGAAGAAATCGCCGCCTATGAAGTCGACAACGACCAGCAAGGAAACCGTACCCTACGCCCTGGCGACATCAAATACGAAGATACCAACGGCGACAAACGGATCGATGGATTGGACGAACGCCCCATCGGCTTCAGGGAAGGTGAAACTCCTTACATGAACTTCGCCGTCACACTGGGAGCCGAATGGAAAGGATTTGATCTTGCAGCCGACTTTACCGGCGCTGCATACGCTTCGTATACCACGGACTGGGAAGCCCGAAACCCGTTCCACGACGGTGGTAACAACCCGCAATATTACATGTCCAACCAATGGCATCTGGCTGATCCGTCGGACGCTAACAGCGCCCTGATCCCGGGTAAATTCCCGACGCTTCTCGAAGGGAACGGCGGACACAGTAACTACTGGAAGAGCGATTTCTGGACAAAAAATGTCAATTACCTGAAACTCAGAAACCTGGAAATAGGTTATACCGTTCCTCAACGATTCCTGGCTAAAGCGGGGATCAGCAAACTGAGGGTTTATTCGCTGATGCAAAACCTTTTCAGTATCGACAATCTGGATGGCGTACAAATCGACCCGGAACTTTCGGGCGGTTCGGGAGTACAATACCCAACCAACAGAGTGATTAATATCGGCGTTAGCCTTACTTTTTAATTATTAAAGTTCAAAGAAGATGAAAAAAATACATATTATATCAACTATTGCGACGCTTCTTATGTTAGCAGGTTGCTCCGATTTTCTGAACCGGGAATCGGAATCCATCCTGAGCAATGAACAGGTTTTTTCCGACCAGAATATGATTACGTCCGTATTGGCCAATTATTACGGACGGATCGACTGGGGACAAAGCCTGGAACGCGGTGGAGACTATTGTATACTGGACGAGGCGACTCATTCCAGTGGCGGGCCGGATCGCGCCCAGGATTATTGGGACGACATCTGGCGGGTATATGATTACGGCTTGATCCGTAATATCAATCAGTTTTTGCAAGGCATCAATTCTCCGTCGGCAGCCAATCTGTCCGATGCATACAAAAAACAGATCGAAGGTGAGGTGCGCTTCATCAGGGCATGGACTTATTTCAATATGTGCCGTTGCATGGGTGGTATGCCTATCGTAAACGATGAAGTATTCGAATACTCCGGAGGAATGGATATTACGGCGCTTCAATATCCGCGCTCTACGGAAGCGGAATTGTACGATTATATTATCAGTGAATGTACCGCTATTGCTCAACTGCTGCCGGAAGGACGCACCGTCAATGCCGCCCGCGTAAACAAATGGGCTGCTCTGATGCTCAAAGCACGCGCCGCCGTTTATGCCGGATCCATTGCCAAGTACAATTACCTGACCCCGGAAGTGAAAACTGCCGGCGGCGAAGTAGGCATCCCGGCCGATAAAGCCAACGGATACTTTCAGATCGCTTACGATGCCTCCCGGGAAATCATCGCAGGAGGCGTTTACAACCTGTACAAAAACAATCCGAATAAAGGAGCTAATTTCTACGAAGCAATCTGTAACAAAAGCAGTAACGAAGTGATCTGGGCGCGCGATTACTATTATCCCGGTAATACCACCGGTTTTACTAACGGAAATATTGCTTCTTCCGTGAGAGGCGATATCGACGCCAATATCATGACGCCGACATTGAACATCGTGGAAGCATTCGAATACATCAATGACCGGGACGGCTCACTTCGCACACGGACAGCCGATGACAAGGATTACATCTATTACGACAAGCCTGAAGATTTGTTCAAAGACAAGGACTCGCGACTGTATGGCACCATCGTCTACCCGGGTTCCGATTTTAACGGGATCCCAATGACCTACCAGGCCGGTCAAAAATATTTCGAAAACGGAGAATGGAAAGAACGTACGGGAAACATCAATTCGTTCGATGAAGATGGAGATATCCTTACTTCCGAAAACGGGCCGAACAAATCGGACGACCAGTATATCAATAATTCGGGTTTTAACCTCCGTAAATTTATTGATTACAACAAAGATGCTTCTACCCGCGGACGCGGTAGCGATATGTGGTTTGTCCGTATGCGCTACGCCGAAGCACTGATGATCGCCTCCGAAGCTTCTCTCGAATTGGGCAAAGATCAAACCGAAATTTGCAGTTATATTAATCAAATACGTGAACGGGCAGGAATTCAGTTGTTAACCCATGTGACGCTGGCCGACATCGAAAAAGAACGACTGGTGGAATTTGCTTTTGAAAACCACCGCTGGTGGGATTTGAGGCGTTGGCGTAGAGCCCATCTGGTCTACGACGGCATGGCTGATACTTACAGCTCAGTCCATTATGCCTTATTCCCCTTCATAATCAAAGATACGACTCATCCGCAAAATGGAAAATGGGTATTCGATAAATTGCGTTCCACATGGACAGCAGTCTATCCACACCGTTTCCAATTCCGGCACTATTACAATTTTATCAATCAGGATTGGATCAACAGAAATCCGAAAATGGTTAAAAATCCGTATCAGTAAAAACTTTTATAATACAAAAAAACATGAAGAATTTATTGAAAATATTCCTACTCGTAACCTTGACGGTTACTGCCGTATCTTGCGGGAAAGATAATTACGACGAACCCGACTCCTTGTTCTCCGGTAAAGTGGTTTACAACGGCGAACCACTGGGAGTGAGAGGTTCAAATGGCGATGTATATCTCCAATTCTGGCAAGACGGCTATGAATTGCAAACTTCTTTCAACGTATACGTAGCGCAAGACGGTAGCTTCTCAGCCATGTTATTCGACGGGACTTATAAATTGGTGATGAACAACAACCGAGGCCCCTGGGTCAATAATCCCGATACGGTTATCGTGAATGTAAAAGGCCGGACTACGACTGATTATCCGGTAACGCCATACTACACGCTCAAGAATATTGATTACAGCTTGAGCGGCAATACATTGACGGCATCGTTCGACGTCACACAGGTCTCCGCAGGCAGAAGCATCGAGTATGTAGCCCTGATGGTTAATAAAACCAAATTCGTTGACTTCGGCGACGGTACTCACGTCAATTGGGTGCGTAACACAAGCGTCACCCCCGGACGTGTTACGCTACAATTGAATATCGCCGACGACCTGAATAAACAAGTGAAACTCTATGCACGTGTAGGACTGAAAATTTCCGGTATCGACCAGGGACTTTACGATACCGAAGTGCATGAACTGAAATAAACCGGGAACAAACAACAAATCCCGTCTTAAATACAAAGACACAAGGGACGAAGAAAAATTAAAATAACTTCGTACCTTTGTGTCTTTGTGTTTTTGTGTCTATACTCTGAATCCATATTGAAAAATTCGCAAAATGAAGATATTAATACAGGAAAAGGGATATAATCATCCATCAGGATATGTACTTTTGCCATATCAAGTACGATTTGTTTTACACTGGAATCTAATGCAGCCGGGACAACAATGTAATAAAAAGGTTATATATTGTTAATCTCAATGTCATTTAATAGCTGTCTCTTTGCAGCGAAAACTAAAATGTTATTTTGTTGCTACTAAAAATAAATGCTATAGATTATGAAAAAAGTTACAGACAAAATGAGAACCATACTCTTGTTGTTTTGTGCCATCTTGTTTTTCGGATGTACAGAAGATGAAATATCCAACATCCCGGCGCAACAGGTGACCATCAACTCAACCGAAGTGACCCTCGACCCGGGGGAGAAAATACAATTAACCGCTACGGTAACGCCGGACAATGCCGGAAACAGTGCGGTTTTTTGGAAAAGTAACAATGAACGGATTGCAGTAGCCGACAACGGCGTTATCATTGCCCTGTCGCCCGGAACAACAACCATTGCAGCAATTGCCTATTCAAATGCAGATGCGTATGCCGAAGTGACCGTTACGGTTACCGGCGTACCCGAAGACCTCGCGGCAGCCATAGCCGGAACTTACGTCGGCGACGTAACGATGGGCGGAATGCCGCTTGCGACCCAAGTTGAAGCATTTTTAACCGCCGCAGACAATAAAATGCGACTCGCTACCGAAGCCGCAACAGGCATGGGAACGCTCAGCATGGACATCGAAATAGATGTACAAAACAACGGCGGCGAATACCGGATCACCGGCGCAGGAATTTCTTCTTTCGGTACGGTATCGGTAGCCGGAACCATTGACGCCGAAGGAAATATGACACTCACCATCAACCTGCCGGATGCCGGCGTAGAGGTTGTCTTCACTGCAAAAAAAGGACAAACATCCGTCGAGGCGGTCACCGGGATCTATAGCGGCAGCGTAAGTATCCCCATGATGGGCAGTCTGCCCGATATTGAACTGACCCTGAGCATGAACGATAACCGGGTCAAACTGGCTACAACGGTCGACGTGCCCACGGTAGGAGTGTTGATCATGGATATTCCGGTCAATGTGACGCGCGACGGCGAAAACTACGCAATCGCAGGCGGAGGCGAATCCACTTTCGGCCCGGTAAGCATTTCCGGAACAGTAAGCGCAACCGGGGAAATCAACCTCATCATCCACGTAACAGCCTACGATATGGACGTTACCTACAAAGGACAAAAACAATAACTTTCTCAACAAATGAATAGTATGATACGAAAATTTGCCCTCAAACGAATAGCCGGCAGCCTCCTCATTCTCTTCTTCTCGGGAACACTGCTCGCACAAAACAAAACAGTTAAAGGAACTATAACAGATAATATAGGTGAATTAACGGGCGTAAGTATTACTGTCAAAGGAACGGCGACGAGCGTCGTCAGTGACATCAACGGACGCTATGCCATCACGGCGCCCGGCAACGACGCGATACTGGTCTTCTCTTTCATCGGTTATTCCACGCAGGAAATAACCGTAGACAACCGGACAACAATCGACGTCGTAATGGAAGAAAACGCCATCCAACTCGCCGAAGTAGTCGCCATCGGCTACGGAAATGCACGCAAAGCCGACCTTTCCATGGCGGTCGCCAATATCCCGGTAACCCAGACAATGAAAAGTCGTCCGGCAAACATCAGTTCCATCTTGCAGGGACAGGTAGCCGGACTGACCATCCAGTTTGACGGAGGAGACCCGCTGAGCGGACAAACATACAACATTCGCGGAAAGGGTTCGCGCGACAGCGACGGTATCCTTTGGGTAGTCGACGGCATTCCCGGCGCTCCCTACAACATGGAAGACGTGGAAAGCGTCACCATCCTGAAAGACGCGGCGTCGGCTGCTATTTACGGCGCATCCGTAGGATCCGGCGGCGTTATCATCATTACTACCAAACAGGCGAAAACCGGAAAAGTAAAAATAGACGTGAACCTGTCGCACAACTTTCAGCAGGCAAGCAACCTCCCGAAAGTACTGAATTCCGAACAACTCAACAAAGTGTGGCGCGACGTCACCGGCGTTACAGGTACGGCGATGAGGCTGCCTGAGGTATTCAATCCTTCGATCAATCCTTACGGCGCAGTCACACGCACCGACTGGCTGGACGAAATATTCCGCACCGGGCAGGTACAGCATTACGCCCTGTCGCTGACGGGCGGTTCGGAAATACTGAAAGCCTTTGCTTCTTTTGCTTACGATAAAACCGACGGACTGCTGATAAACACCTACAAAGATCAGTTGAACGGAAAAGTAAGTATCGACTTCCAAATTGCCAAAGGAGTGAAACTCAGTCAACGAGGGACATTCAAATATACGAACGGACAGGGCGGAATCAGTACCGGCTCGCACGAAAGTTACATCGTGGAAGCTTTGGGCTACCCGCCTTCGGCCACCGTATATGAATACGACGCAAACGGAGACCTCGTCTACGGTAGCGACGGCAATCCTCAGTACGGAGGTACTACCCCGCATTGGACGGGAGTTTCCGGTTACGGATCAGGCCGCAATCCGGTAGCATCCTTAAACCGCTTGCGGCAAAACCGCCCGGCAGCGTCTATCTTTTCCACTTCATCGCTGGAATTGAAACCGCTGAAAGCGTTAACGATTAAATCGGACTATACTGCTTCGTTAGATGCGAGCCGTTATGAAAACTTTGAAGCAAAAATCCCCGAATTAGGCCGTCCCAATCCGGAAAACAGCCGCTACATATCTTCCGCATGGGAAACCCAATGGCTGTGGGAAACGACCGCTACTTACGCCGAACTCTTCGGGAAAAACCAGATAAGCGCGATGGCGGGCTACATCATGCGGGCGTGGAATCACCGCGACAACGGCACAACAGCTACCGGCTACGACCGCGAAGACGAACATTCGACGATTTTCACCAATGCAACCGAATGGACTAAAACCAAGCCTACCGAAAGCATTTGGAACGAATCAATGATATCGGCGCTGGGACGAATCGGATATTCCTACGACGACCGCTATTTTGCTACGGCGAGTCTCCGCTACGACGCGACCTCGAAATTAGCGCCTGAAAACAACGGGCAAATCTTCCCTGCTTTCTCCGCCCTCTGGAAAATATCGTCCGAACCGTTTTTCCAAGCCGACTTTATCAATTTGTTGAAAATCAGAGGCAGCTGGGGACGTGTAGGCGATTGCTCGTCTGTACCGCGCTATTCCTACAATGCTCCACTGGGTACAACAACCAACCCCGGAATCCTGGGAAAAGACGTCAATGTACCGGTATACGGCGTTTATATGGAAACGCTTGCCAACCGTTCGCTGATATGGGAAACGACCGAACAAACCGGAGCCGGGATAGACGTCGCTTTACTCAATAATTCCCTGAACGTATCGGTCGATTATTTTCGCAAGACAACTAAAGACTTGATAGATATTCTCCCGATGCCTTCGGTAGCCGGTATCAAAAGAGACCCGAGCGGCAACGTCGGAAAGGTATTGAATACCGGATGGGAAGTGAGCGCCAATTACCGCAAAACCCTGGGTAAAGTGAACTTTTCCGTTTACGGCAACGCCTCCACTGTGCAGGGAGAAGTACAAGACCTCAGCCCACGCGATTTGATGGAACACAGCAACTATTTGCAATCGACCGTGGGGCAACCCTGGTATGCATACGCGCTTATTCCCACGGACGGCATATTCCAGTCGTATGACGAAATCAACAGTTATATCAGCCCGGCAACCGGTAATCTCATCCAACCCAACGCGCGTCCCGGCGATATAAAATTCATCGACTACAACAACGACGGTGAAATCAACAACAACGACAAGAAATTCATGGGAAGTTACCTGCCTTCGCTCACGTATGCGCTCGGCGGCACAATGGAGTACAAAGGATTCGATTTCAGCTTTTACTTTCAGGGAATAGCCGGCGTAAAAATATACAACCTGTTCCGGCAAAACGCTTACCTGAACGGCGCTGCAGGCTCCAATATGTTTACGGACATACTAAATGCCTGGAACTACAATACGCAATCGGGAAATCCCCGCATCAGTTGGCTGGACGACGACAATCACAACTACATCAATGCTTCTGATTTCTACCTGGAAAACGGCGATTACCTGCGCCTGAAAAATCTGACGCTGGGTTATACATTACCTAAATCGCTCCTGCAAAACACCGGCATTGCAAACGCCAACATCCGCGTGTATGCCGGTGCGGAAAACCTGCTTACATTCACACGGTACACCGGTTTCGACCCCGAAGTAGGCAATCATGGCGTCGACGGCGGAGCATATCCCGTAGCGCGGACATTTATTTTTGGACTTAACGTAAACTTTTAGTATAATCAATCATGAAACAGATATATAAAACAGGTATTGGACTACTCGCCGCCTTGCTTATGTTCGGATGCGACGATTTTCTGAAACATGACCCCTACGCACGCACTTCCGACAGTTTCTGGAAAACGGAAGACGACGTGAAAAGCGCCTTGAACGCCTTTTACGAATACATCCACTACGAAGGCGTATGCGGACGCGGCATTTTTTACTACGAAAACTGTAGCGACGACATGTTTACCGGCCGGCCGCAAGCGCCTTCCGACTCCTACACCTGCGAAAACTTCACGATGGGTGCGGTGAACAATCTGGATGTAAACGATACCTGGCCGGTGATGTACCAAATGATAAACAAGGCCAATAACGTTCTGCGCTATGTGCCCGGCATGAACATCCCGGAAACGTTGAAAACCAATGCGCTCGCACAAGCCCGCTTTTTCCGCGCATACGCTTACCTGTGGCTTGCTCCGTGGTACGGCGACAACGGCGACAACGGCGGAATACCCATCGTAACGGAGGAAACGATGATGGACGATATAGATGTGCCGAGGCCGCCGACTATTCTGGACAACTACAACATGATCATCGCCGACATGCGCGAAGCCGCCGAATCGTTGCCCCTGCTTTCGCAAATGGCCGAAAGCGATTATGGACGACCTTATAAAACGGCCGCCTGGGCTTTTGCCGCCCGCGCCGCCCTGTATGCCGCGCAATACCAGGACAACAGCAAAGCCGCCGAAAAACATTCTTCCCTCGATTATCACAACATGGTGATTGAGTTTTGCGATAACATCATCCGTTTAACCGGTTCCGACAAGCGGGAATTGCACTATGCTCCGGCAGGCAGCGATCGCAGCAACTTCGCCGACCTGTTCCGGTGGGAAAACAATTTCTCGCAGGAATACATCTATTCGATACTGGGCAACGAAACTGCCGGGCCGAAATTTCACGGCATGTTTTTCCATGCCGGCGGATGGGGATACTACAATACCTGGGGCTATTTCATGCCTACGCTGGATTTGTACAACGCCTACGAAAGCGAAGGCGACGTCCAACGGCGCGAAGCTACCATTCTGGCGCCCGGTGAACACATCCGGTTCATTGGGCACGACATTCAATGGTGCGTCAACCCGAAAGAAATGTACAGCGAATCGGCCATGACAAACCGCAAGTTCATGTCTGTCTTTGAAGACGCCGACTGTGTCGGCAAATACGTGAACGTCAGCGGGAACAACCAAAGCAACCGGTTGTCTGTACACACCATGCGTTATGCCGACGTGCTGCTGATGAAAGCCGAAGCTCTCATCTGGAGCAAAGGCGAGGGCAACGCTGAAGCAAAAGCCCTGATCAATCAGGTTCGCAAACGCGCCGGTTTGTCCGAAAACAGCGCCGCCACAAAAGATGCGCTGAAAAAAGAACGCCGTCTGGAACTGGCTTTTGAATTTTTCCCCAGCCGCCACCTGGATTTACTTCGTTGGGGCGACGCTCAAGCGGCTTATTCCCGTCCGACAGAGGGTTGGCAGGTAAACGTGGACGATGCCGGACAAATAACGAAAACGGTAGTCACGGTGCGGCAGGCGCGCAATTTCGATCCCGGCAAACACCATGTATTTCCCATTCCCGACAAGGAAATCAGGAAAAGCAAGAACCTGAAACAAAACAAGGGATATTGACATAGATTCATTACCCATATTACAAACTTTATATTAATCTAAATTGTATGACAAATTTTATTTCTAAACTATTTCTCTGTTGTTTGCTTGTATCCTTCTGGACAATAGCAGATGCTCAGAATCAGCTAATTAAAGGGAAAGTAAGCGACCAGAACGGCGAGTTACCCGGCGCTACCATTTTGGTAAAGGGAACATCTACCGTAACGGTCAGCGACATTGAAGGAAATTACTCAATCGCAGTACCCGGAAACAATGCAGTACTCGTCTTCTCCTATCTGGGATATACTACGCAGGAAATCACCGCAGGCAACCGGAGCCTGATTGACGTAATATTGTTGGAAGACGTCAAGTTAATGGACGAAGTAGTCGTAATCGGCTATGGAACGGCGACGCGAAGGGCGGATTTGTCTGCATCCATTGGTGTCGTAAACAATATAGCGACATTGAAAAACCGCCCGGTTGCGGGAGTTACCGAAATGTTGCAAGGGCAAATCCCTGGCGTAACCGTTCGGAATAATGGTGGCGACCCGACGGCAGGACTGTCCGTCACGATTCGCGGACAAGGCTCAAAAGCCGGAGAAAGTCCGTTATGGGTAGTCGACGGAGTACCGGGCGCGCCATTAAACACCGACGATGTGGAATCTATTGTGGTGTTGAAAGATGCGGCTTCGGCAGCTATTTATGGAGCCTATTCCGGTTCGGCCGGGGTTATTCTGGTGACGACCAAGAAAGCGAAAGCGGGCGCCTCGTCAATTACCTACGAGGGTAATTTCGGTATTTCGCAAGCGGTGAATATGCCGCAGTCGTTGACGATTGAGGAACAGAGAAAGGTCAGGGAAACAGCGTTGGCTGCGATGGGGCAATCCCTCCCTACCGGCTGGGACGTGACAAAGAACCCGTATATCGGTCAGACGCGCACGGACTGGATCGACGAAATCACCCGGACAGCGCCGTTTCAAAGGCATCTGGTGACATTGAGTTCCGGAACAGACAAGTTTGCCAACCGTTTGGCCTTGCAATACATGAACAATCAGGGTACGCTGGAAAGCACTTACAACAAGCATTTGAACGTGCGTTATGATGCTTCGTACCAATTAAGCAAGCACGTTAAAGTACGGGAAGACTTTTTCTGGAATACCTGGGAAAGCCGGGGAACCGATACGTATAGCGGCTATAGCGGCGCTATTCTGTCGGCGCTGATGATGCCCAGGAACGCCGAAGCTTATTACAGCGACGGCACGTACGGCGGAACAGCTCCAAAAGACGAAGCCTACATCGCTCAATACGGAAGTAATTTCGCGGATATTCACGGCGACGCCATCAACCCCATCCGGTTATTGAAAGCCAAAGAGGAATATTATAAACCTACGTCCGTAAACTCCTCTACATTCCTTGAAATTACAGACGTTGTTCCCGGATTGAGGTTTACCAGCCGGTTTACCTATAAGTTGGAAAACAACTTCAATAAGGACTTCTCACCGAAACGTCCGGAACCGGGTAAACCCGATAATGTCAATCAACTCGGCTATTCGGCTGCCCGTTATACCAAGTGGGAAACGGAAAACACCTTGAATTATGACCAACTGTTTGACAAACATCAGGTGGGCGCACTTATTTCCACCACGGCCAATGAACAGCGTGGAAGAAGTTTTGGCCTTTCTGCTAAAACGTTCATAAGTGAAGAAGAAATCTACCAGTACCTGAACTACGCCGGTTCGTACGATAACCCATGGGATAGCTACAACAGCCCCGACAATAACGTGTCGGTAGTAGGCCGGTTATCTTACAGTTGGAACAACCGTTATTTCGCTACGGCGTCTTACCGGCGCGACTATGCCGGACGACTGCCCGAAGGTAAAAAGTACGGAGACTTCCCGGCTGTAACTGCTGCATGGAAAATATCGGAAGAACCGTTTATGCCCAAGACCGATGAACTCTCCCTCCTGAAACTGAGAGCAAGTTGGGGTAGAATCGGGAATCTCGGTTCCATCGGTCACGCCTATGGAAGCCCGGTATTGAGTGTTCAGACCTCCGACAGAGGCGGACAGGTTGGAATCAATACACCGACATCCCCTCAAATGGTGTATAACGGCACGGCATTTAACCCGTACCTGACCTGGGAAACTTCCGAACAAACCGACATAGGGTTAGACGCCGAACTGCTGAACAACCGTCTGTCGCTTTCGGTAGACTATTTCATGAAAAGGACTTATAACCTCATCAAAGGACAGGATACGGGATGGCCTACTTATATAGGACTATCGGCAAGATTGATCAATGAGGGAGAGGTGCGTAACCGCGGTCTTGAATTTACAGCCGGATGGCAGGATAAAGTCGGCAACTTGAGCTACTTTGTGAACGCCAACCTGGCAACGCTGAAAAACACAATATACAATATAGGCCCTGCCGATCCCAATACGGGAGAAAAGCCCGTATGGAGATGGACGGATGAGTTCAGAACTAATTCCCTTATACCTTTCCAATCCAGGGAAGGCGACCCGATCTATTCGTACTGGCTGGTGAAAACCGACGGCATCTTCCAAACAGACGGCGATGCAGCCGCTTATGTCGATAAAAACGGGAACAGGATTCAACCCAATGCCAAAGCAGGCGACTTGAAATTCATTGACCAGGACGGCGACGGGGTCATAAATAATAACGACCGTGTGTATCTGGGCGCTTATTTCCCGAAACTAACTTATGCTTTTACGGGCGGCTTCGGCTGGAAAAAACTGTCATTCAGCATCATGCTTCAGGGCGTAGGCGGCGTAAAAGCGTTCAATGCGCAAAAGTTCATTACGCTGAACGAATCGCAGGGGAGTTTCAACCGCGACAACCGTATCCTGAAAGCGTGGCCGGCCAGCAACGACATTCCGCGTATTGCAGGGAATGACCCCAACAGCAATTTTAGCACGAACTCGGACTGGTATCTGGAAGATGCTTCGTATGTGAGGATTAAGAACGTCAACTTATCGTATGATTTCAGCGATTTGCTGCAGAAAGCGTCTTCGCATCTGCAAGAAAAGAAATGCCAACTGTCGGGGCATATCAGCATCGACAACCTGGCTACGTTTACCAAATACACGGGTATGGATCCCGAAGTGGGCGGAATCGGTCTGGACGGCGGACGTTATCCCGTTCCGAGAGTTTTTTCACTGGGTATAAAGCTCACCTACTAATTTATTAAACTTAAAACAAATATAAAATGAAACGATATACTATCATACTATCTATTGTTGCGGGTATGTTTCTCAGTTCGTGCACCGATTTCCTGAACGTGACTACCGAAAAGTCCCCCAACGGAGGCAATTATTTTGCTACCGACAAGGACGCTACCGACGCCGTCAACGCCTGTTACTGGGTTTTCTACTTTGAACAGACCTTTGGGCGTGATCTTTTATGGGAACAAGTCGGCGGCGATGACATAACTTTCGGAACGAACCGGGGCGGACTCTTTGACAACCTCTACAATTACAACTACGTGGGAACGGAAAACGGAGTGCAGGGAGCCTGGACCTATTTCAATAACTACCTTGCCCGTGCAAACTGGGTTGTTTACAACTTGCTTAAAAAGGCCAACCTGAGTCCGGTTGAAACCGTCCGGTTGGGCGAAGCCTATTTCATGCGCGCCTTCTGCCACTTTTTTATAGCTTACCGCTACGGACGCGCCGACCAAGGAGCGCCTTTCGACCGTTATGAAGATTATTCGCCGTATGAATACCAGATTCCGGAACAACGCGCCACGGTCATGGACAACTATGCACTTATCATAGAAGATTTGGAACAGGCCGCCGCCCGTTTGCCTTTCTTTGAAAACTACAGCGAAGATGACTACGGACGTGCACACAAAGCCGCCGCATGGGCGTACATGGTCAAGGTATACGCCTACTGGGCGCAGCACGATGCGTCGAAGTGGGATTTGATTCCGGCGCTGGTGGACAAAATCGAAACCGAAGGACGCCGGAATTTATTGAACAACTTCGCCGATGTGTTTACTATTGCCAACAACTGGACGTCGGAATACATCTGGTCTGTTAATTCTTCCGGGCATAACATGGCCGGCAGTGAATTACCGGGCATCATGCTCGAAAACAAGGCATGGGGTAGATACAACGGCTGGGGTAGTCTTAAACCCACGCTGAATCTCTTTGAAGAATATACTTCCAACGACTTGCGGCGGGGTGTTACCCTTTTATCATTCAATGATGAGTTTGTGCTCTTCGGAGAAACAAGGCGTTATACTTCTTCTTCTGATCTTGCGATTGGATTCCAGTTGGCAAAATACATGGAACCCTATACGTACGGCAGTGTGGTTGGAGGAGTCGGCGCAAACAATCCTTATATATCGTCCAATGGCGACCGTCCTACCACCGATTTGAATATTCCACTTATACGCCATGCAGAAATGGTACTGTTTAAAGCCGAAGCCTTAGTCATGAAAGGACAAGGCGCACAGGCAGCTGCCGAATTGAACAAGTTGACCGCTCGCGCCGGTTTGGGAAATCTTTATACCAACGCCACGCTGGACAATTTGAAACATGAACGCAGGTGTGAATTGGCCGGTGAATTCACCGACCGTTTTATGGACTTGAAACGCTGGGGCGACTGGGCTATATTAAACCAACCCCACCGGGGACGGGAATATGACGACCGGAACGACCCGACTTCATCGTATACCGATTATAACATACGTCCTGCCCGGAATTTCAATCCTTCAACAGATATTGTGTTCCCTTATCCTCCCGATGATGTAACAAAAGCGAACGGGAAATTGAAACAGAATCCGCAGTAGACCATTTTATTTTGTATATTTGCGTATAATTGCAGCCGGTGTGCAGCCGGCTGCTTTAATAATATCAAACATGAAAACAAAACAAGCATTAAGCACCCTTTTTCTGTCGCTATGCAGTGTGATTAGCCTGCAAGCGCAAACGCAAATCATCGCCCATCGTGGGTACTGGGATAAATTCGGCTCTGCTCAAAACTCCCTCTCCTCACTGGATAACGCCGTTACATTCGGCGCTTACGGTTCGGAGTTAGACGTACACATGACCAAAGACGGCGTGATGGTACTCAATCACGATGACGCCTACCAGGGCGTGGAAATTCAAACCGCAACCTATGCCGAGTTGTCAACCCTCCGCCTGGCCAACGGCGAACCGCTGCCTACCCTGCAACAATGCATCGACGCAGTCAAAAAACAAAGCCAAACCAAACTGATTGTGGAAATCAAAACGCATGCCTCCGCCGAAGCCGACGCACGCGCCGCCGCTGAAACGGTAAGACTCATCAACGAAGGCGGTATAGCCGGCATGGTAGATTATATCTCGTTCAGCGAACACGTATGCAAAGCCCTGATCAAACTCAACCCCAAGCACCGGGTAGCTTACCTGAACGGCGAAAAGTCGCCCGCAACGCTGAAAGCCGAAGGCTACTGGGGATTAGACTACGAATGGAGCATACTGAAAGAAAAACATCCCGAATGGATTGCTGAAGCTAAAGCGCTGGGACTAACCACCAACGTATGGACGGTAAACAACGTGGAACAAATGCAGTACTTCATTTCACAAGGCATCGACTTCATCACTACCAACAACCCACAGCTATTAAAAGGCCTGTTATCAAAATAAACCCATGCATCACAAAATAAAAGCCGCCCTCTACAAGAACCAGTTCGCCAAGAGCGAAGCGAAAAACTACATAGCGCGGGTAAAACCGGACTTGACGCTTTCCCCGCAAGAAATCTGCCGGATAGCCATCGAACGCGGCGGACACTCCGCAACCGCCGAAGCCCTCGCCTACCACGCCGACGCTTTCCTCCGCGAACTGACCTACCAGCTACTCGACAACGTCGCCGTACACACCGACGACTTTCAATTCTCGCTGTCCATACGCGGAACATTCGACTCCAATCAGGATAACTTCGACCCCGAACGTCACGCATTGATCGTCGAAATACAACCTACTAAAAGAATGCAGAAAAAACTCGCTGCACTCGAAATAGAACTCGCCAATTCCAAAGACAGCTACACCACAATAGATACCGTCACAGACACAAAAACCGGCG
>JAIRZF010000158.1 GCA_031267385.1 Dysgonamonadaceae bacterium
TGGTGTTTGACTATCGAAAAAACAATGCAATCAGAAAGGCTAATAAACGCTCAATGCAATCAGGAATGACTGTTTATGTCTTTCAGACAGGAAGAAAATTTGTTGCCGGCACACGCAAAGAATTGCGGAGCATTAACAAGGCCGGAAGAAAACAGCTGAAACGTACAACAGGATCGCATTTGTTGAATTATGATTATCGCAACAGCGTTGTCTATGTTACCGGCTATCGTCCGAACTCATGACTTATTCTGAAAATGGCAAAACCGGATAAATACGACAATCAGCATCTACTCAATCTTGGAATGACCGAAAAGCAAATTACATCCATTTTTGAGCAGGCGGTAAAAGAAGCCGCTTACATCGGTGTGTCCATTGATGATTTTAACCCGGATAAACCGTTTTCCTTTGCCGACTATCCACAAACAAAGGCGCGTATCGACAGGATAATTCAAGAGATTGGAAAAAACACGGAAACGGTTATCGTGAACGGCGTGCGCTCCGGATGGACGTTGGCCAATAATAAAAACAATGCGCTTTGCGACCGCGTTTTCGGAGACAATAAATACAAACTGACAAAAGCGCAGGAACGGCGCTATTACAGCAATAACGACAAAGCGCAGGAAGCCTTTTTGAATCGCAAAGTAGCCGGATTAAACCTTTCCGACCGCGTTTGGAACTATACCGGCCAATTCAAAACCGAGATTGAGATGGGATTGGATTTGGGTATCCGTAACGGCTTACCGGCTGCAGAAATGGTACGCGACCTGAAACAGTATCTGAAACATCCCGACAAACTGTTCCGGCGCGTGCGTGATGAACACGGAAAATTGCAACTGTCAACGGCGGCAAAGGAATTTCACCCCGGACAGGGCGTTTATCGCAGCAGCTATAAAAACGCTATGCGCCTCGCCCGGACCGAAACAAACATGGCCTACCGTACAGCCGACCATGAACGCATACAGCAGTTTGATTTTGTCGTAGGTATTGAAATACGGCTATCGAACAATCACACAATCAACGGCGTTCCTTTTACCGATATTTGCGACGATTTGAAAGGGAAATATCCCAAAGATTTTAAGTTTACCGGATGGCATCCGCAATGCCGGTGTTTCTGTGTTGATGTTCTGAAAACTCCTGAGGAATTGATGCAGGAAAACGAGGCTATTTTAGAAGGCAAAGAGCCTGACAAACACAGCGTGAATGAGATAAAAGATGTGCCGGATAATTTTAAGCAGTGGGTAAGCGATAACCGGGACAGGATAGAAAAAGCAAATAATAAGGGAACGCTGCCGTATTTTATCAAAGACAACGCCCAATTTATGAAGGCAGGCGAAAACGTACCAACATCGGAATATCCGTATATAATGACAGAAAAACATTTGTCTGAACTAAGAAAATTAGGGTTTGACATACAACAAAATGCAGAAAAAAGCATGGATGATATTGAATTTGCAGAAAAATTCAATTCGGGTTATATGGCAAAATTTAATCTTCATGAATTTAACAAAAATCTCGAAGATATACTGAAAGAATACGATTTAAATATGGAAATAAAGGAAAGGACGCTGATATATAATGAATACAACGAATCCTATCAGTTAGAATATTACGGACTTATCGACGGCAAAAAATTTGAATTAAACAGGACTTTTAAATACAACAACACCGTAGAGCATAATTTATTCACTCTTCCTGAAAGCGCACAAGGCAAAGGATTATCCAAAAAAATATTTAGAGATTTATACAAACAATACAACAACGCGGAGATAGAAAAAATAGAAGTTCATGCAAACTTAAATGTCGGGGGTTATACGTGGGCTAAATACGGTTTTACAGCAACAGAAAAGCAGGCGGATGCGGTCATTCGGCATTGTAAACTTAACGAAGTGGATCAAAAAATGGCAGAATCAATTGTTAGCGATTTCTTTAAAAACAATCCGAATGATAAAGCGTTTCCGATGAACCTGCTAACAGGCTACGAATGGAGTGAGGATTTATTGAAAGGCTCAGATTGGCGTGGAGTTATTAACTTGAAAAATAAAACCCAGCGGAATGTGTTTGAAAATTACATGTATAAAAAATAGGCCTATTTTCCATATTTTTTCCGCCATTGTTCTTCCCCATGTCTTTCTATATAACGTTTATCCCACAGCTTAAGCATTTTTTCTTTATTATCTTCATGGTATTTTTCGTATGTATAACAAATTTCATATTTTGTCCTGCACACCTTAAGTTTTTCATAGAGTTCATCTGTCATAATATAGTTCTTTTTCAACTCATCCAGGGGCGTATTTGGAAAGGCCAAAACTTTTGTCAATGTTGATTTTTCCCAAAATTGTTTTTCAGTGATAGAGTATTTTTTTAACGCATCTTCAAAACTGGTTTTTCGATGTTTGAATACCTCGCAATCTATCGACATTGCTGCAAGTTTAAGCCTTTCGTTCTCATCCTGACAAAACTCCATGTGCATTAACGTTGTCAATTCTTCTTCCATGATTTATTTATATTTCAGTTATTTTTTTAATACTCGCTTTTGGAATTTCCATTTACCCTTTTAGCGCCCTGCAAGCCACAAACAACGCCAAAGCAGTAGCCAAAGCGGTAATTATGATAGAAGCTGTTGTAATAATCCGGTACCAGTCTATCGGGTTACGCAGGGTTGGATTTTCCGCAAAATACGCTACACCAATATACGAAGTCTTGACGTCGATTATTTCGTTGTAGTTGACGGTCGCCTCAATCATCCCTTTTT
>JAIRZF010000175.1 GCA_031267385.1 Dysgonamonadaceae bacterium
TATCGACGGCTGATCGTTGATCGTGACAGTCGTTTCCTCCGATTCTACTGCTGTGGCTGCCAATGCTTCACTGTACTCTACTTTGACCGTACCGTTACCCACGCCACCCCACGTAATAGTGGCAGTCGCTGTTCCCTGACCGGTGGCAACGCTACCTCCGCTTACCGTCCAATGGTAATTGTATTTATTCGAGGCGGTTGCGTACGACTGCGAGGCGCCGAAACAGACGCTTGTCACCGGACTGCCATCATCAATGATGGGCTGACCCTGAGCTACAACCGTCACATTCTTGGTCGCCGTGGTGGTCGGGCAACCGTCTACCATATAATCTACACTGATACTCTTGTTTCCGGTTGTCGTCCATTTGACGGTTATCGTTTTATCCGTACTGGTTCCACCGGAAACCCGGGTTGCTCCGGTATAATCCCAGTGATACGTGTCACCAACACTACTTGCGTCGGTGGTATAGGTCACTTCCTGGGTGGTATAGGCGGACGTTATATCCGTTAATGTGGCTGTGGGCTTGTCCTTGATGGTGACGGTGACAGCGGGTGAGGATGTTACCGTACCGCAAATACCCAAAACTTCTACCGTATAGGAGCCGCTTTCGGTAGCGGGGTAGCCCGGACTTGAGCTGGGTGTCCCTACATTTACGCCGCCTTTCTTCCACTGGTAAGTTGCCGTGTTATCCTGACAATCGACAGCTACGCTCAGCGAAACATCGTCGCCAAAACAAACCGTGTTACCTGTCGGCTGGGTGGTGATGTTTGTTACTTTCTGCTTGGTAATGTCTATATCCTCGCTGACCAAAGGCAGGCCGGTATCGCTGGTATGGCGGTAAGAAACCGATACGTTCCCTGTTCCGCCGGCGCCCCATTCCACTTTAACCGTGTTGGATCCGTCGCCGCCAGCCGTGATGGCGCCGCCCGTGATGGTCCAGTCGTAATCGAACTTGTCTTCATCGGTTGTATAGGTATATCCGTCATCGCTTACCGGACAAACTGTCACGGCGCCACTGATATCCGGGTTGATCTGGGTAGTGAGCGTGACCGGCCGGGTAGCAGTACCGGTTGCCGCACAACCTGCCGCAGACTCGTAGGTCACATTGATACTTCCGCTCGTCCCGCTTCCCCAGGTCACGGTCGCCGTGTTATATCCGTTACCTCCCGAAGTGATGGTACCGTCAGTGATTCCCCACACGTAATTGCCCATTCCGGACTGGGTCGTATAAACCATGCCGCTCTGACCCGGGGCTGCATTGGTTGCTCCGGAAGCAAAACTTGGATTAGCCAGCGGATTGATCGTTACTACCGCATTATTACTGGTTATTTCATCACATCCGCTCACGGTGACCGTATAACTTCCCGATACCGAAGCCGAATAGCTCGCACTGGTACCTACCACATCCGTGCCGTCTTTCACCCACTCGTAAGTCAATGTTCCCTCGCCTGTAGCTACAACGGTCATCGTGACATTGCCTCCTGCACAGGTAGAACCTCCACTCGGTTGCGTAGTAATCGAGACCGGGGTTTTCAGGTCAACCGTTACCGATTGGGCTGCGCTCTTACATCCCGTTGTGCTGTTTTCCGCGCGGAGGTAATAAACGCCGTCAGCCACCGGATTGGTCGCTACGGTTGTACAACCGCTATTACTGTAGTATTTCATTACCCCGCTGTTGGTCGGGCCGGTTGAGATGAGGGTCGACAGATCCAGCGTTTCGTCCGTCGCGCCACAGATCCGCTCGCTCGTCTTGCTTAACGTGAATTGAGGCAAGGGGTTCACAGTCACCGTGATCGGTTCAAAGCCGCTCGTACAGGTGGTAGTCGTGTTGGTCGCCTGGGCATAGTAAGTGGTCGTAGCGCTTGGAGTCACCGTCAAACTCAGGTCTGTCAACTCACTGCCGCTGCCGTCGCTGGCAGTATAGTACCTGACACTTGCGCCGGAAGAAATATCATCTACTGCTGTAGTGAGATTCACACTGCCGCCTGCACAGATCGTTGGAGGATCGACGGTAAACGTTGGTAAGGGGTTCACGGTGATCGTGAATGTTTCCGGGTCGCCGTCACAATCGCCATAGGTCGGGGTTACCGTAACGGTTACAACGATCGCACTCGAGATGGCATTGGCGGCTGTGAATGAAGAAATGAAACTTCCCGTGCCCAATTCGGAGGACATGCCAATACTGGAGCCGATTCCGGTAGTAACGGCCCATTTATAGCCGTAGCCCATGTCCGTGAAATTCCCTGTAAAGTCGATCTGAGAAACTGTTTCTCCCGAACAAACAACAACATCGTCCGGTTGGTCGACTATCGGAGTTGGATTTACCGTTACACTGATTTCGTCTGTTGCGACTTCGCTGATTGAAGTATTGGAACATCCCTGGATGGACGACTCCGATGTTACGCTTCCCCTGATAGACCCGGCATCTACTGCGGTTGCTAAAGACTTATCCAATTCCAAAACAAATGTAAATTCAGGCACGGCGGCGGCATCCGTCGCCTTGCTTCCGGTCGCCAAAGCATCGTAGTAAGCTTTGTTTATCGGCCAGGACAGTATGCGAACTCCATTCTCAATCCGGTTGGAAGTTGGCGCAAAGGCTCCCGTCAAATCTACTGTGACGGAGGAGCCGGATACCGCAGGATATTTATATTGAACCTGCCCGGACAGGTTCAATGCGACGGGTACCGATATACGGATGGAATCCGATGTCGTTACCGATTGATCAGCTCCCGTGTTTTTCCAAAATGTATACGTGACTGTCGTCGATTTTTCACTCGACTGACAACTGAAAATATTCCCCGTATTGGATGATAAAATGGTATTGTCCGCCGTAAAGCTATTATTTACTCCATCGATCTTCAGGTAAGAAGAGCGATAGGTTTGTTGTCCGCTGTTAACGGCCGGAGTTCCGCAAACTTTATTTCCTGTCATGACGGCGCTTATTTGTTTGGAAATAGGGTCTAATTCGCAGGTTGGCTCTATCAGGAAGCGTAAATAAGCCTTACCGCCTCCTTTTACTTCCCCATTGGATATGCCTCCGTCCAACAGTGCAAGAGACAAGGGTGTTTGGGCTGTTAATGTGCCGTCCAGTCTTTTCAGTTCCGTTTCCAGGGCGGAACCCGGCGGTATCGGAACGACGGCGTTTCCATCGTCGTAACAGGCTGATCCTTCGACATATTTCAGACCGTTAAAAAAGTTGACGGTAGCGGTGGCGTTTATGACTGAACCTTCTTCTCCCAGAGTATTAAATACCAGTTCTACAGGGAAATTCACCCCGACTGCAATGGGATTATTGCCGTATGGCATTCCGGTTCTATCCGAAAGATCCGTCGTTGTGGAGGCCAACGGCGTGATTTCTCCCGATATACGGGAGTTTACATCCTGAAGAATCAATTCGATGCCGGGGTATACAAATTCGTCCGATTTACTGAAACTTGCATCTTCCAAGTCAGTGTAAGGCCGCCAGTTTGTGTATTGATCCGCATCGCGATTGAATAAAGGATATACCATAGCAGAGCTGTTAGAGCAATCCGTTTTGAGGTAATCGAATGTTAAGCTTGCATTGATAAATTTGGTTGGATCGATAGGGCCCGGAACATGAATCCATCTGTTTCCCTCTCCTTCTCCCGGGTAAGTATTGGCGTCTGTAGTCAGTGCTACATTCGTTGCCGGGGTCGGAAGATAAAGCCACATGTCGTAAGCTTCCGTATCTTTTTTAGTGTTCTGAAGTGTTATTCCCCACTGCATGGTAGTGCTTTTTGCCGGTTTGGAGGATACGTCGTTGATGCCAAGTTTCAGACTACCGGGATCTATGTAATTAAAAACAATATCTATATCACGACGCACCAAATTATCAATCACAGATTGCGTATATGTATGATTATCAGCATATAAACTCACTTTGCAGACAGATGTAAGAGCAGAATAAGTAGAACTCACTTTTAATCCAAACCTAATTCTCTGAGGCATATTAGGCAAAGGAACCTTAGCCAATTCATCCCAATTTACATCAAATATTCCCGGCCCAAAAACAAACGTTTTCCGGGTATCTGTATTTGTATGTGAATTACTTGCAGTAATCAGTCGTGAATAACTGAATTCCACCGGATTTTTAGTATCTGCACTAATAGTAAAGGTTTGTTCATTATCAAGTATATATCCTTCAGGAACCACTACTACAATAGAATCTATCATTGATAAATGTCTATACTCATAAGAAGGAACTGTAACTGTACCATTACTACTATCAATAACATAAAAATGATTATTCATAGAATTGACAACGGGAGTCTGAATTCCTTGAAACTCGATTGGATTTTCGGCATGATTACCCCAAAAAGTGGAAAGAACTCTAAATCCGAAAATATCATAAATCTCATCTCCTATCGCATCAGTTCCGGGGATCAAGGCATTTGCAACGCCCGAAATGGTAGCATAAAAATATGATTTAAATGTCACATTACCAGCGGCAGAAGATCTTTGTTCCAACCGTGTTTCTAAGTCAATCATTGTGTTTTTTGCAAATCCTCCGGGTTTAGCAATTTCCCAGGAATATGCATAATATGTAACTCCGGAGACTGTTGTAGTTATTGAGCCGGGAATTCCATTCGTTATGGTGTTCAACGGATTTAACGTAATTGTTACATCGGCATCATCCATCCCATTGATAAGGCATTTTAATTTCCCACTATTGCGTAAAGAATAAATCTGTTGATTTAATGTAGAATATAAAACTATATACAATTTTTCAAAACCATCATCCAATATTTCTCCGTTCCAGCTTACTTTAAGCGAGTCTCCAACTAAAGTATATTTATCTACTTTATTAGGGTCTGCGGATTCAAAAGGGATGTTTGGAATGCCGTCCTGATCATCGTCTTTGAATCCAAGATTCATCCTTTCGACATCAAAGCGGTAAGTAACACCTTTCGGATCGCAAAGCAAACTGATGTTACTGAAAAATTGCACGCCACGATAAAATAAGACGTCCATGCAACCGGGGCCTATGCTTCCTGTAGGATAAAAATCCACGCTTATATCGGCTACAACCATTTTATTTTCAATAGATAAACAAGGATTTTTCAGGTTCAGATACATCAAGAAATTGGTGCCTACAGCAGCTGTATAATCAGAACATCGCATCTCAACGGTGTAAATTGTACTGTCGTTCGTTACGTTATTTACCTGACTAAAATTATGTATAGTCATCACTTCCGCTTCATCATTAACATTGGAAAAACGAATCGGGTCAGGATCGGACAACTCTACGGCATTGGGAAGGACTACACGGATAATAAATTTTGCTGCAGCAGTTCCTGCGCCTTCCACAAGTCCAAAGAAATTCACATTGCCCATGTTCACCCGTTTCGTTTCATTCGCCCTTATAGAAACATCGGATGTATTCAAGTTTAAATCAACTGCCCTTCTGTAAGTTTGCATTTGGCCTAAAGTCCCTGTCATTGAATGGCACAGATCCGAATAAGAACTGTTAGTGGAAATGAGGTAACAAGGGACTAATGAGATAACATTAACTCCTTGTTCTCTCAAAAGTATTTCAGGAGAAATAACAGTTCCACATTCAACATAAAGGGTATCTCCGGGATTCAATGTTGCCGGGATAGAAACATCTACAGCGTTGGGTTTACCTACATAATTACCGGAAACGCCGGCTGAAGTAGTTCTATTGAGAATATCTACTACCGGAGGTTTGTCTCCTTCGTTCCAGGTTCCGGTATGATTTATCTTATAACGGATGGAGGTTTCATCAATATATGATGACGTAATGGTAGGAACACTTACATTACCGTTTAGATATATACCGGATATTTTTATGCCGGAAGCGCCTGCTGTGCCCGTATTGGTCAGTTTGAGCGTAAATGTAGTCGGGCTTCCGTCATAGCAAACCGTTGAAGGAAGCCAGTATTGTGTGTACACAAGGCTTGGAGTTCCTCCACCACTTCCATCCGCAGTAAAAACGCCTGTTTTTGAAATGGAATGATAGGGTGATGCATCCGTATTTCCCCAGTATGCCGTCAGGGTCAAATCTGCATTTCCACAAAATTCTTTCATCACATCGACGGAGATTTCAACGGATTCACCGTCGTTAAATCCATCTCCTCCCGGTAAATCGGCCGGCATCAGTACCAGGGTATAGGTCGCCATTTCCGGATAGACCGATTTGTTCACAGCATATCGTACGGGCTTGGACGGCGACGCGTCTCCTCCTCCCGGATTAATCGTCCAATTGGATAGACCGGCATGCGCATCGATCAGGGTAATTGTCAATTTCACGGAATCTACCGAGCCAAAATTATTGGAAAGACTTAATTTGTAGCTTTGAGGGGTGTTGGGGGTATCGTCTCCATTCCGGTGAACGGCGGTATTATTCCCAAAAGACAAAGCAAAATCGGTTTGATTTGCAGTAGTCATTCCAGATAATGACAAGGCCGCCCGATTGTAATTATAGTCTAAAATACGTTTATTATCGGTAATACTTACTCCCGCCGTCACTTCAACAGTTACACTGCTGGCAGTAATCGTATTATTGATTGCTGTTGTCGCCGACCGGGAGAGTTTGTAATAAACAACCTGTCCTTGTGTCAAGGTCTTGGCGGGAAAAGTGATTGTACGAGCCCCCGCGTTCCAAGCCGGATTGCCTAAGCTTACACTTCCCTCCTGCGCTACTGCGGATCCTGAAGTGTAAATATCGCCACTGTTGGGTAAGCTTATTTTTACCACGGCATTGGAAATACCGGCGTCCTGCACTTCAAAGCGGAAAGATATCTCAGAAGCCCCCGAATATCCGACATTTACGTCATGTGCATACGTATTTTCGGACACCCAGGATAATTTTTGAGCCTGTAAACCGATTGAGGATGCAAGCAAAAACATCCAGGTCAAAGCAACCAGCCTATGTGTTGTCTGTTTCATATTTTGAGTTTTAAGTTTTAAATTCTAAGTTTTAATTGTCAATTATCAATTTCCCCTACAGCCCTCCCCCGGAACATTCACAAACACATACATACAATTTTCGATTTGAACATGGAAGTTCTGCCCTACTTTCACAAGCGGGGAAAGACGGCTCAAATGCGACACTTCTTTGGAAAATGAACTACGGGGAAGGGGTTTATAGGGTATAAAAAACCGGACTAAATTCAAAAAATTCAATCGGGCTATGTTGTTGTAAATTAATAAGTTTTGCTTAGATTCGCGCGCGCGTAAGACTAGGTAAGTCTCTCTCTCTCTCTCTCTCTCTCTCTAACATAAACAGCGATCTAACCAAATTTAAAGTGTTAAATTTAGCTAAAAATAGATTAAAGCAAGGACGAGAAATTGTCATTATACCGTTGATGAGCTGTGTTTTATATTCGATTCTCTTTTAGAGAACTTCTGCAAATGTAAACAATTATTTCGGATTACGAAAAAATCATGCCAAAAAAAAATTATTGGAGGGGGAGGAAGTTATAAGAAGTTAGAGGAAGTTAGGGGAAGTTACAAGAAGTTAGGGGGCGAGAGGGGCGGATGAGGCTGCAAGCCGCGTCAACTTACATCGAACTCACGTTAATTAAAGCCCTACGGGCTATGGCGGGAGCAAATCAACGATTTTCTATTGATATTGTTTCCCTAACGGGAAACGCACGAACAGCACGAACAACGCCATTGCGCGTAGGGGCAAAAAATTATTCGCCCCTACGGCAATAATATCAATAGAAAAGAATCGCCAGCTCTTTGCCCATAGGGCAACAATATCAATAAAAAAGGACATGAATCGCCAACTCATTGCCCGGAGGGCATCAATCTGTGTGGCGACAGTAATCAGCAGAATACACGAAACTTCAAAACCGCAATTCTCCGAAAAAGCCCGGTTGATGAAAACTGGGTTTTTCCGTCCGAATCGGATTCCACGAAAGAAAATGAGGAATAGAAAGCTCATCGCCACATTTGTAGAAATTAGCTCTCATCACTTTTCCTTTTAATTCCGAGATTTGGTGCCTCCAAAATGAACTCCATGGAATCCCGGCTTCCAAATACCAGGAAAAACCTCCGATTTTTTCCTCAAACGGTTCTTTCTCCAGACTCGGATATACCTGAATATTATTCAAAATCTCATCAGAAGCATGTTCCGGCTGAACTCCAGGCCTGCGAAATCCCAATAATTTCGTTCCTATGCAATTACATTCAAGGTTATAATACTCATCATTCCCTTCCGGTGAAAGAAAAAATTCCACACACGAATCCAACCAGACATGACCGTTATTTTCCGCAGCCCGTGCGCGCACACAGTCTTCCTTTACCTCGTAACGAAGATATAGATTGTCTTCGTCATAAGCAATCTGAAAAGAGACTTCCGGGCGATAAGGAAACTCTTTCCAATTAACAACGTCAATCCGGTAATTTTCGCCGGTATCTTTCATAAAACCACCCTTATGAAACGGGACATTCAAAGTTTTCATTTTACCTCCCAGATTTCGCCCGTCATCAGGAATTCTTTCAACGTACGTTGCGGCTTTTTGGCTTGTACCTCTGCGATTTGTTTCTCCATCTCAGTAGCATAAGCAGGAGCTTCAACTTCCCGGATAACGCCAAGAGCTACAGGCAAATCCGATCCATCCATCAAAGCCAGTTTCAAGTGCAGGGAAGGATCCTCCTGATGTGCATCGTGAACCAGGATATCGTCTACGGTATAGCCGTTTTCGCCGATAGTAACGGCCTTGATGCCGAATCCGTCCTGAATAAGCCCTTTATCATTATTAGCTCCAAAAATCATTTTTTCTCCATGACGCAAGGAAATTGTACGCTCTGCACGCCATTCTTTATCTACGATGCCATCATAAATACCATCATTGAAAATAACACAATTAAGCATGACTTCAATTACGGAAGTTCCTTTGTGTTTAGCTGCGGCTACCATAATTTCGGGAGAATTTTTCATATCCACATCAATTGTGCGGGCAAAAAATCTTCCTCTGGCGCCGATAGTAAGCTCTGCAGGCCGGAAAGGATCTTCCACCGTACCATAAGGAGAAGATTTAGAGACAAATCCTCTGTCGGAAGTGGGAGAATACTGCCCTTTTGTAAGCCCGTATATCTTATTATTCATTAAAAGAACGTTGATGTCGATGTTCCGGCGGACAGCATGAATAAAATGATTTCCCCCGATTGCCAAACAATCGCCGTCACCTGTAGATAACCATACGGATAATTCCGGATTAGCGACTTTCACACCTGTCGCCACGGCGGCTCCCCGTCCATGAATCGTATGGAAACCATACGTGTTCATGTAGTACGGTAACCGGGATGAACAACCGATTCCTGAAATAACGGCAGTCCGGTGAGGAGCAATCCCCATTAGCGACATTGCTTTGTGCAAACTGTTAAGTACGCCATAATCGCCACAACCCGGACACCAACGTACCAATTGCGGACTCTTAAAATCTTTCGCTTCGTATATTTTTGTTTCTGTTGTCATTGCTTAGTCCTCCATTAATTTAGTTATTTCCTCTACCAAACGGGCTACTATAAACGGTTGCCCTTTTACTCTGTTGAACTGGTAAGGATTAAATCCGTGAACTTTTGAACGAAGATGATTGGCAAATTGTCCTTTATTTTGCTCAATTACAATCGCTTTCTTATATTTCCGGAGAATTTCCCCCGCATTACGCGGTAAAGGATTGATATACTTGAAATGAGTAAATGCCAGCTTTTTACCGCTTTTGCGGATAATTTCTACGGCTTCGCACAAGTGTCCGTAAGTACCGCCCCAACCGATCACAATCAGATCGGCATCTTCGTCTCCAATAATTTCCTGCAAAGGCAGTTTACCGGCTATTTTATCAATTTTGGCCTGCCGCGTTTCCGTCATCAATTCATGATTGGCCGCATCGGTAGAAATAACGCTTGTATTATAATCTTTTTCCAGGCCTCCGATACGATGAGCAAATCCTTCCATACCGGGTACCGCCCAATAACGTACTTTGGTTTCTTCATCTCTTTGGTATGGAGTCCAACCCGGTTGCAGATCAGGAGTAACATAATGAGGTTTAATTTCGGGATAATCAGCCAATTCGGGAATTTTCCAGGCCGACGAACCGTTGGCTATATAACCGTCGGTCAATAAAATGACTGGAGTCATGTGTTCCAAAGCAATTTTGGAAGCCCAATAGGCCGAATCGAAACAATCCGTTGGAGAGGTGGCGGCAATAACAACCGCAGGACTTTCGCCATTCCTGCCGTAAAGAGCCTGCATCAGGTCGGTCTGTTCACTTTTTGTAGGCATTCCGGTTGAAGGGCCTGAACGTTGCACGTCAACGATAACCAAAGGAATTTCAGCAATAACCGCCAATCCTATCGCCTCGCTTTTCAACGCCAATCCGGGGCCTGAAGTTGAGGTCGCCGCCAGGCATCCTGCAAAAGAAGCTCCGATAGCAGAACAAATCCCGGCAATTTCATCTTCAGCCTGCATGACTTTGACTCCCAAATCTTTACGGGCAGCCAATTCCTGCATAATATCCGTTGCCGGCGTAATGGGATAACTTCCCAGGAAAAGTTGTAAACCGGACTTTTCCGCAGCGGCAATCAAACCGTAAGCTGTTGCCTTATTTCCGTTTACATCTGTATAGAATCCCTTCTCTGCAGAAAGAGTTTCAATGCGGTAAGTCGATACCGAAGCATGGATATTACTTCCATAATTGTATCCGGCATTCAATATTGTCAGATTGGCATCGAGGACTGCAGGTTTTTTCGCAAATTTTGCTCTCAGCATGTGTTCTGCCGTTCCCAAAGGCCTGTTAAACAACCAGCAAACGAGTCCCAAGGCAAAAACATTACGCCCCCGGGTAGCTTGCTTCTGATCGTCGACAGCGTTTTTGCACAGGGTTGTAATCGGCGCTGCAATAACCTGAATAGGACTCAATCCCAATTCTTCAAAAGGATTTTCCGAAGTAAAATTGGCCTTTTCCAGATCCTTTTTTTCAAAAGAATCCACATCAATAATGACGACCGAATCGGATTTAAGAAAATTAGCGTTTACTTTTAATGCAGCCGGATTCATAGCAACCAATACATCAGCCTTATCTCCGGGAGTATAAATCCTTTTTCCAAGATGCACCTGAAAACCCGACACTCCACTCAGCGTGCCATGAGGAGCCCGTATTTCCGCTGGATAATCGGGAAAAGTGATAATTTCATTCCCCAATTCAGCAGAAAGATTGGAAAAAATAGATCCGGCCAACTGCATTCCATCGCCCGAATCCCCGGAAAAACGAATTACTACATGTTCTACCTCTTTGACCATTACGTCTTGTTTCATAATAGAATGTTATTTCATTAAATACTTACATACAACTATATAAAAATCGCGGTGCAAAGATAGATTTTTCCGTTGAATTAATTCCAAAATCCAGCCCGATTTTTTTTGCGCATACAGAAGAATTGACCGGCTCCGGGAAAGGCTCCGGTGAACATAATTTATTACATTATTCGAAAATATAACAATTCGATAACATTAAATGATATTTTGATAACTTATATGGAATAAAACGTCGATTAATTTTGCATAAATTAAATTTTTAATTATTTTTGTATGAAGTAAAATTACACACATATATGAAATCACTAACTATCACTTTATCAGGTTTTTTCCTGTTTTTATCTTATTTTTCGCTATCCGGACAGGAAAAAGTAAAACTCGAAGGAAAATTGAAAAATCAAACAGACAGTTTGTCTATTCCCTATGCCATAGTAAGCCTGCTTCCGAATGAAGCCATCAAATCAAAAATACAATGTTTTACGGATCAGGATGGGTATTTTCAATTGGATATTGCGGCAGGATCATACGCCATATCCTTACAATACATGGATTCCAACTACTCCATAATAAACAACGTAACAATTTCCGATAAAGCAGTTGATTTAGGCGATCTGTATGTCCCCATCAAAGAGATAAATTTGAACGAAGTGGTGGTAAAAGCCCAAAAACCCTTTGTGAAATATGAGCCGGATCGAACCTTAATCGACTTAACAGTCAATCCGGCAACAGCAAAAGGATCTGTCGCCGACGGCCTGTTGAAAATACCGGGAATCAACGTTTCGCCTCAAGGAACTATTTCTTTGTATGGATTATATACAATTGCAATCTATCTGGATGATCGTCCGGCAAATATGACGATGGCGCAACTGACCGATTATTTATCGTCCATGAGTGTCAACGATCTGGAGGTCATTGAACTGATAACGAATCCCGGAGTCCGTTATGGGAAAAATACCCAGACCGTCCTGAATATAAAAACGAAACGAAAAGCAAACGATGGAGTCAATGGGTTTGCTTCCGGAGCAGGAGAATATTTTGACGAACTTTCGGGAAGAATATCCGGAAGAATAAATATCAATAAAGGAATCAGTAAAAACTATATTTCTTCCTCTTTCACGGATTACAGGAGAACGTATACGACCACAATCGATTTAACCCCCAAAGAGATAACGTCGGAACATCCCGCCTATAAATTGACGGAAAAAGAAAGCCTCTCCCCACAACAAACGTTCCGGATCAACCTGGGATCCGATTTATCGCTCAATAAAGAAAATACGCTGGGAGCTAAAGTTTCTCTGGGTAAAACCGGTAGCGATTTTACGAACCGTTCGTCAATCAACCGGGCGGAACAGGAATTGGCCTCTCTTTCTTCGATAGATCTTGATTATAAGTTAGTTCTGGGTAATTTGTATTACGCGTATGATAACAAAAAATGGAAATGGACAAATAATCTGGACTATAATGGAAATAATTTAAAACGCAAAAACGACATTACCAGACAAAACTACCGGCAAACGCTGGATGAAAATTACGCCTTTTACCGGATTTCTTCGGATCTCACAACAAGTATTTTTCAGGAATTGACCCTTTCGGCCGGGATAAACGGAGAATTTTCAACAATCAATTCCGAATCTCAAACGCAACAGGCAAATACCGTTTATGACTACAATGAAAATAATTCAACACTCTATTTTTCGTTGAATTACAGGAAAAAAGATTACTTTGCCTCAGCCGGCCTTCGACTGAACCGGGAAGAAAGTAACGGCAAATTCGAAAAGCAGAATTTCTTCCTTGATACCTGTATTTTTATTTTCCAGCCATCGTTTTTCATTTCAAAAAATATCGGGAACAATCATCAGATAAAATTGACTTATAACAAGTATTTTTCACGTCCCAACTTCAGAGATCTTATTCCTTATACCAGTTATACCGGTAGCGCTGTCCGAAGAATAGGAAACCCTGATTTGCAAATCAGTAAAGAAGACCTGGTCTCATTTTCATATACTTATATGAAAGCTGCTGTGGCGGAACTGACTTACAGCCATACCGACAAACCTATTGTCGAAGCTATTGACGAAACTCCGGAACAACTGAATTTATACAGGACAAATCTGGATAAAAGCGATTATATCCGTTTCTTACTTGCTTTGCCGGTTCCCTATGCCAATAAAAATAAGCAATGGATCGGAACCAATTATTTTGCCGTTCAAAGACAATTTGATAAAGGAAAAATAAATCAGGCCGCCTATTCTCAGAATTTTACGGTATTTTATTTACAACACAAAGAAAGCCTTTCACTGCCCTCTAAATGGTATTTTGAAACACAAATAACCTACTATAGCCCCCTTTTCTTTGGAACTTATCGTATGGATAAACAATGGTGGATCGACGTTTCAATGAGTAAGATCATAGGGGATTTTCGAATCGCATTACAAGCAAATGACCTTTTCAACACCAATAAAGCCGATGGAAAATATTCTTCTGCATATTCGACATTGAATTTTCATAAAAATTGGAACTATCCGAATATAAACCTTTCCGTTTCATATACTTTCGGCAATAAAAAATTAGATTCATACAAAGTAAAAAATAATAACATTAAGGGTACGGAACGTATTCAAACAAATCCGGATGAGGGAATAAGCGACAAAAAATAACAATTCGATAACATTATATGATATTTTGATAACCTACCGGGAATAAAAAGGTGATTAATTTTGCATTGATAAAAAAGTGAAACTTTTCATGAATATAAAGAAAAAGACTTTTGAAAAGATAGTATCGTTTACGATTATTTTTTGCTTTGCTTTGCTTCAAATAGGTTCGGATTTATCGAAAAATCAAGCGCTTTTGAATCTATGGGATGTCTTTAAGTATGTATCATTCGGTTTATGGTGCTGTTTGTTGATAAGATATTGGAAAAAACGACATGAGAATTCTTCTTATAAAGAATTGTTTTATGTAAACTTAATATTTTTTAGTGTTTTCATTTGTATCGGTATAATTTGTATACTTTACTAATGTTTTTCACCCATTAATACGCTCCTAAAAAGGTAAAAAAGCGATAAAAAATAGCAGAGGATATTACTGCGGCTGAACCGGAGTAAGTTTTATAACAACAAAAAAATGAAAAAATGAAAAGATTATCAAAAAGAGAGATTTTATCAGTAATTGTTGGGACTAGTATTTATATACTTTTGGCAGAATCAATTGCTTACTTTTTATTCCATGACAAAAATGCATTTCATTCTATCTTTCGTATTTGTTTTAACCTTATTTTTTGGCCTATATGTACAACGTGGCTCATTCGTAGATGGAATAAACATGATTCAGAATGAACCGACTTAATAGTTGAAATTTCAAATTCGGGAGAAAATCGTCATATTTTATTGAAATTGATTTTCTTCCGATAAAAATAAACAATGGATCGAAACTACTTAGGTACTTATTGTATGGATAAGTAGTGGTGGATTGATGCTTCTATCAGCAAATCCGGTCAGGGTATTAGCGACAAAAAATAATAGATCTTATCAAAAATATAACATTTCGATAACATTATATCGCATTTTGATAACCGAATTTGGATAGAACGCCGGATTATCTTTGTAGAAAATTTTTGATGAAATAATAAATCTTACGTATGAAACAACTGATATTTACACTATTATTCGTAAATCTTTGTATTAGTATTACTGCTCAAAACATTAAAATCAACGGAAAAGTATCGGATGAAAAATCCGATGCCGTAATTGCTGCGACAGTCCTTTTAATTTCAGAAGATAGTACGCTCATTTCAAGTACGATAACCAATAGCGACGGGAATTTTGAACTGATAACATCCAGAAGGGCAGACCTCTGTTTCCTTCACATCACTCATGTTGAATTTGAAAGCAGTTATAACTCCTTGGTTCCGGATAAAGATACAGCTATTGTGGTGCAATTGAAAGAAAACTTGATTGTATTGAGCGAAATAACGGTTGTTGCAAAAAAGCCAATTTATAAGTTTGAACATGAAAAATTGATTGTAAATGTAAGTGATATTCCTAATGTTCAAACATATGATATTTTAAGACTGATACAAGTACTTCCCGGTGTTGTCAAATCAGGAGATGGATTAACATTGAATGGTGAAACCGCTACGATTTATATAGATGGAAGAAAGCAAACTATTAATGTTTCCAATATTGGTTCAATCTTATCCTTAATGCCAGTTGCCGCTATTGATAAAGTTGAATTAATCTCTTCGTCAAATGGTGTATATGACGCTTCTGACGGGGCTGTTATTAATGTTGTCTATAAAAAACAAAAGGTAAATGGATATTATTTATCTGCAGGGGGATATTCCGCCACTTATGACAAAGGTCATTCTGACGGTGGAGGATCCACGACAATCATATTTAAGAAAAAAAATATAATGTTTAATTCTATGGTCTCCTACAGAAATAACTATTCAACTACGCAAGTCAACGACACATTGCAATATTGGAATAATTCGTTACTATATCAAAACAGAAATAGCGAAGGTAGGACAAACGCTTATATGGGCATGTTAAATCTAAATTGGGCCATCAAGAATGGTCATAACTTGAATTTTAATTTTAATTTTTATGATGGATTTTCGAACAATACATCCAATCAACTATACATATTTCAAAATGATCATACTACCCAGGACTTTTGGAATGTCAAATCAAAAGGAAATGATGATATGTGGGCGGGACAAGTAGAATATACTTCTCCAGATACATTAAACGATAAATTCAAAATCTCTTATGGGGTAGTGTGCGGGGGGCAAAAAAGCCGCAGAAATACCTTTGACGAAAATACGGAAATATTATACACCAATGACGGAATGACTGCACATCGACATACTGTCAAATTGGACTATGAACACAGATTTACTGAAAAAATGAATTTATTTCTTGGAATAAAAATGGATCTGGGACAATTAAACGATGATGTTATTTATATTGAAACAAATAATTCTAATCGCTATCCTACTAGTCGTTTTTGGGGTAAAGAATATATTTATGCTGGTTACGCACAACTTAAATATATATTCAACCCCATTTGGACAGCAAGTGCTTCATTACGATCAGAACATACTTATTACAACCTTGATTTTTTGACGCTGAATGAAAATATTACTGATTCTTACACAAATTTATTCCCTTTCTTTACAGTTTCTCACAACAGTAATAACAGAAGATATCAGACGTCTTTTTCATTCGGGTCCTCCATTTCTCGACCTAACTATAATTATATGTTACCAGGAACACGTTATTCTAATCAGTACTCCTCTACAAAAGGTAATCCCGAGGTAAAACCGAGGATAAACTATGATTTAAAATGGACAGGCCTGTTCTATCAATTCATAAATGCCTATTGGGGATATCAAATTATTAATAATCTGCAAAATTTTGTATTCAATATCAGTTCAACAGACCCTCTTGTCAAGGAATCCAAATATCAAAATATTGCTGACGCCAGCAGAATTTATGGAGGGATCAATATTAATTATCTAGTTTTTTCGGATAAATTATCCGGACAGATTGGAGGTTCTGTACAGAATGTAAATTACAAGAACCCAAAGAATGGATTCGAGTTGCCTCAAGGGAAAAGTGATTATTGGCAAGGTTCACTCAATAAAAGATTCAACTATCAAATATCCAGACAATTAGGTGTTAATTGTGAATATTATTTCTTTCCAAAATACAACAATTTCACTTATACCTACCATCCCCGATGGTTAATGAATGCAGGAATTCATTATAATTCTCCAAAAAACAACTGGGCACTATCGCTAGATGCAAATGATATTTTTCATTCGAATAAGCAATTTAGGGAAATGTATTTCGGCAACAATTATAATAGAGACCATAGTTACCGTAGTAGCCAATATATTCAACTCTCCTTTATACTGAAATTCAAAGGTGGTGAAAAAGTGGAAGATAAGGCAAGAAATGGATCTTTGGACACCGATAGATTTTCGAAAAATTAATAAATATCAAAATCATGGAAAATATAAATTTAGAAAAAACAGTAGTCTTAAATCCCAATTACCGTTTGATAAACGACACAGACAGAATCATATTGATTTCAGATAGAGGTTCACAATATCTTTTTAGCTTTATTCATCCAATGCATGCGATCCTTTTGTCATTCTTTAAGGGAGACAAGACTATGAAGGATGTTGTAACTGAAATAAGTAATGTTTTCTCAATATCAGAACAGAATGCTATTAAAACAATAAGCCCTTTTATTGAAAATATTAATAATATGGGACTCGAATATAATGATAAAAAATTTATGTTCCCAAAAAACATATTGATAGAAAATAAGAACAAGATCATACGACAAGACCTTGATTACAAGCTATATACAATAAATCCGCCTTATAATTTCGAAAGAACTAGATTTTCAAAACCTACTGCTACCGTATTCGTTATAAATACATCTTGCGTTACGGATTGTATTTATTGCTATGCAAACAGGAAAGAAAAATTCAACCCCCTATCTACGGAAAAAATACTTTCAATAATTGATGAAGCACATGAAATCGGAATTACTGATTTTGATATAACAGGAGGAGAAACTTTTCTTCAAAAAGATTGGGAGAAAATTCTTGAAAAGTTACACAGCTATGGATTCACATCCAATCTTTCCACAAAAATCCCATTGTCAAAAGAACAAATAGATAAATTTACAAAAACCGGTTTTCAAGAACTACAGGTTTCAATAGATTCATTCGATCCCTCATTACAAAAAAATAACCTGCAAGTATCTAAATCATATATAGATAAGATGAAAGAAAGCTTGACTTATTTAGATTCTAAAGGGATAAACCTGATTATTAAAGGGACACAAACTTATGATACACTCACAACAACAAATATTGGAGAGGTAATTGATTTTATCAAACATTTGAAAAATGTTAAACGATATATGATCACCGTAATCGGTTGCTCATTATATAAATCTAATGATGAGTATCATAAAATCAAACCATCACTAAAGCAAATAAATGAAATCTTAAATTTTATAAATAAGAAGAGTAACGAGATAAATTTTGAAATAACTTTTGACGATCAACGAGTTTTGAAAAAAGAATTATGTAATTATACTGAATTTAAAAACAGGAGTTTGTGTTCTGGTAATATCAATGGATTTGTTATCTTACCTGATGGAAAAGTTACTATATGTGAAGAATTGTATTGGAACGAGCATTTTCTCTTGGGGGATTTAAATCAATCAAGCATTTTGGAAATATGGAACTCTACTAAAGCAATGTCGTTATGGGATTTAAATCAGAAAGGGTTTCCAAAAGACAATGTTTGTGCATCATGTCAGGATTTTGATAATTGCAGAAAAGGAAAAGGTGTTTGTTGGAAAATGATAGTTAAGGGATATGGCTGGGAAAACTACTTACACCCAGACCCTAGATGCCCTAAAGCCCCAGAAATGATTTATAACATATGCTCTGATTAAACTATGATTACACTAGAGGACATACAAAACTATATTAAAGACAGATCAGATGAAGATATGAATCTTTCATACAGTACTAAAATCCGTGATTTATGTTTTGATTCATTGGAATTATTGGAATTGATTTCTTACATTGAAGATATTCATCTTGTTAAAATAAAAATTTCTGAAATTAGTGGGCAGATGTCCATGCTGGATTTGATTGAGCTAATAAATAATAAATAAGCAAGCCAAATCCATAGGGCTTAAACTATGGGATTATTCACATTAAAATTTAGTATTATGGAAGAATTTATTGAAAATTTTCCAAAAATTGACCAAAGTCAATTACTTTCTGACGAACAACTTGATTCTATTGAAGGAGGAGCTTGTGAGCAGAGTTGTAAACAAGCATGTCAACCAGGCAACATGAATGGTACAGTTGAAACAAAGCCCATTGATATTGACGTTGATATCGATGTCGATGTTCCCGCAGAAGCTGTAGAAAAACTCCTATAAAAATAGAGTGATTCTTTGCAACAAGCTTTTTAATGCTTTTAAAGGAGGAATGTACTGCAGACATTCTTTCATTTTGTATTATTGTGTATGAATGTAACTTACAAAAAAATAGAATCCGAGCAATTTAGAACGGCATCTGAAACTTTTTGTGTAAATTTGTCTACTTTTGAGAATTATTTAAATTGTTTTGGTGCTTTTTGGGAGAACAACATCATTGGAATATTACTTTTAACAGAAAGAGGTGAGGAGGAGATTCAAATACTTTTTTTTCACGTTCTTCCTTTATTTAGGGATCATTCCATAGGATCCACACTTTTAAAATTTGCCGAAAAACATTCAATTTCTACTCTCTCAAGAAGGATATCTGCAAAATATAACGATGCTGAAAATGACATTGAAAGATGTAATCGTTTTTTTTATAAGAACAATTGGGCTGTGGGGAAATATATCCATACAAAGTTTTGTTTCAAAAAAGAAAGTTTTAAAAAAGATTACATCTCAAGATTTTTCGACATTGATAATGTAGTAATATCTAATGATATAAATTTTATGTTTTTTAGCGAATTGTCTGAGGAAAAGAAAAAGCAAATAAAAATACAATCTGAAAAAATGCTATCGAATGGTCTTTTACCTTTCAATAACTTAGATTTAATGATTAAGGATTTATCTTTATTTGGTTTTGCAAATCAAGATTTAATCGCCTGGTCTGTAGTTGATTATATCAAACACAACGAAGCTTCCATAAGAAATACCTTTGTAATTAATAGATTTCGGAATTCTGGATTAGGAATGTATATCTGGTATCTAATCTTTCGTAAAGCAAACGAAAATCATAACTTTGATTCTATAAAACGAATTTCTTTTGATTTTCAAAAAGATGATAACAAACTTAACAAGTTATATACTCTATTGTTTGGAAAGATCTTAGAACAACGCACCGAGTATTACATAAGCGAAAAAAAATTGATTTGAATAAGTTATGAATTACCCCGTCTATTTGCAACGAGATTCGCGAGATTGTGGACCAACTTGTGTAAAAATGATTGCCAAATATTATGGAAAATCCTATTCGTTGAATTATTTGAGAAAAACTTCAAATTTAACTCGCTCAGGTACAACTCTATTGGGTATAAGTGAATCTGCCGAAAAGATAGGTTTCAAGACTTATGGAATAAAATTAACCAAAGAACAACTAACAGAAGTCACTTTACCTTGTATCATTTCATGGAATAAAAATCATTATATCGTGGTTTATGAAATATCAAATGACTATGTGATTTGTGGAGACCCCTTACAAGGAATATTAAGATATAAAATGTCTAATTTTTTAAATTCTTGGCACTCTATCAAAGATAACCCAAAAGGTCAAATGGGAGTTGCTTTGTTACTGGAACCGTTAACTCAATTTTATGAAAATGAAGAAAGTAAAGAAAGTAAAAAGTTAAACTTTCAGGTTCTTTTTAGCTATATAAAACCTTATTGGAGAAACTTAATAATCATTCTATTTTCCTTATTATTAGGGAGTTGCTTAAGCTTAATTTTCCCATATTTATCCAAATCAATCATAGATATCGGTGTTGAAGGGAAGAACATGAATTTCATTGTATTAATGCTCTTAGCCCAATTAGCTGTTACATTTGGACAAGCTGTTAACAACTTGATTAAAAGCAGAATTATGTTGCATACAACCATAAAGGTTAACTTATCTCTTGTATCTGACTTTTTAGGAAAATTAATGAGATTGCCAATCGCTTTTTTTGATTCTAAAAGAATAGGAGACTTGACACAGAGAATAAATGATTTTACTCGTATTCAAAATTTTTTAACAAGTGTTCTCATAAGTTTAATAATGGCTATTGTTATTCTTTTCGTATATGGGATGTTCATAATTAAATATAACTATCTGATATTTACAGTATTTATTTCAGGTAGTATTCTTTATGTTCTATGGGTGTTTTTATTCCTAAAAAGAAGAAAAAAGATTGATTATATGAGATTCCAAGAATCTGCATCTAATCAAAGTACTATTATTCAACTCATAACGGGGATGCAGGAAATTAAGATAAATAATTGTGAAAGACAAAAACAAGGCGAATGGGAACAAATTCAGAGACGGCTATATGACATTAGTCTTCGTAGTTTAACTCTAGCTCAAACTCAGAATGTTGGAGGAATATTCATTGACCAGGTCAAAAACGTCATCATTTCATTTCTTGCAGCAAGTGAAGTTGTAAACGGCTCAATTTCATTAGGGATGATGTTTGCTATTCAATACATTATTGGTCAAATGAATGCTCCTGTATCTCAATTTGTTTCTTTTATCCAATCAACTCAAGATACAAAAATTAGTTTGGAACGACTGAATGAAATACAAGAGATAGAAGATGAAGAACCCGCATCTGCAAAAAAAACTGTAGAAATTCCCAATAATGTTGATATAAAACTAATAAATGTAACTTTTCATTACAACGGAATTAGATCACCAAAAGTTCTAGATAACATTAATCTAACTATACCATCAAACAAAGTTACAGCAATTGTAGGTATGAGTGGTAGTGGAAAAACAACTTTATTGAAATTGTTACTTGGTTTTTATTCCCCTGTTAGAGGAGAAATATTTGTGGGCAATTCAAAGTTAGACGAGTTGAGTGAAAGTAACTGGCGTAAAAACTGTGGCGTAGTAATGCAGGACGGTTTTATTTTTTCAGATAGTATTGCAAAAAACATTGCTATAAGTGATAAAGATATTGATATCCAAAAAGTAATAAAAGCATCAAGCTTAGCAAATCTGGAAGATTTTGTTTTTTCTTTACCGATGAACTACGAGCATCAAATTGGAATGGAAGGAAACGGTATAAGTTCAGGACAGAAACAAAGAATTTTAATAGCTCGAGCTATTTACAAAAACCCTCACTATCTCTTCCTTGATGAAGCAACTTCCGCTCTTGATGCCGAAAACGAAAAAAAAATACATGATAATTTACAAAAAATTTTCAAGGGAAAAACAGTTTTAATTATAGCTCATAGACTTTCCACCGTAAAAAATGCAGATAAAATTATCGTTCTTAAAGGAGGGCAAATCGCAGAACAAGGAACTCATACACAACTAGTTAATAGAAAAGGAGAATATTTTAATCTTATTAAAAACCAATTGGAGTTAGGAAATTGATTTTCTTCCGGATTGTGAAATATACATTCGTACTTATGACTTCAAAAGAAGAAATAGAATTTTATGAAACAATTTATTTACTAACATTTGGTAAGGAAAAAAACTTTTTCCTCAACAGTAATTTTATTACTATTTGCCGGTTTCTCAACGAAAACTATTGGGGAGACAACCTGATATTAAGGATCCGCTTACTCTCTAAATTACTCTACTATGACGCCATTGTTAGCCCTAAGAAAATAAAAAACGAATTGATCCGGAAATCACAGGAGTTGGGAGAAATACTCAAAAATCCAGAATAAGTCCGTTTGCTTTCAGGTTGGTTATCCGGACAGACGGATCTTTCGATAAATGACGCCGTATTCTGGTAATAAAACCATCCAAACTTCGGGAGGTATAAAAATCATTTACTCTCCAGAATTTCAAAAGGATATCTTCTCTTTTTACCAATTCTCCCTTATTTTCAACCAATAATTCTAATATCTGAGCTTCCCGCGCCGTGAGTTTTTGTTTTTCGGAATCATAAATCAAAACGAAACTTTTCGGTTCAAACCGGTATTTCCCAATTTGATACAAAGCGCCCTTCATTTTCACTTTGGTACTACTTTTCAGATTGATTAAGGCTTTGATATGTGCATCCAATTCTTCCGGAAGAAACGGTTTTTTGATATAATTGTTTACTCCCACTCCATAACCGATGGTAACATCTTTCGACGTCGTTTTACCTGTAATAAATACAATCGGGATTTCTGCATCGGTTTGCCGGATTTTTCGGACCATATCCAAACCGGTCATAACCGGCATTTCTATATCCGAGACAATCACATCAGGACAAAAAGTTTTCCAGAATGCAAGCCCTTCTTCTCCATTGACGGCCAAAGCGACTTCGTAACCTTCAATCATTTCTTCAAGACTACTTTTGATAATATAGCCCAGACTCGAATCGTCCTCAATCAGTAGTAATTTTATCATCGTATGGTAGATTTATAGTAAACTCACTGTATTCTCCAGGGACGCTATTGATTGTTATTTCTCCTCCGTGCGCCGTAACAACCTGGCGAACATAATTCAAACCCAATCCGAATCCACTGACTTTTTGTGCTTTCTTTACCGACGACGCCCGCTCGAACTTTTCAAAAATATTTTTTTGCTCTTGGATGGAAATGCCGATCCCGTCGTCTTTGAATTTTATCCGGACATATTTCCCTTCTCTCAGACAGGTTATGTCAATATGGACTTTATCTTTTGAATATTTTACAGCATTATCAATCACATTATCAAACGAATTATAAATATATCCGTAATCGGCAAAAATAGTTTTTAATCCGTTCAATTCTACCTGGAACCGTACTTCTTTCCCTAGATTCAACAGGTATTTTGCCGTTAAACTATCAAATAATTCAGATAAGTTTATTTGTTGTTTGGACAAGTTTACCTTTTTTTCCTCAAATTGAGCTATAGTCAATATTTTATTGGTAACTGACAACAAATGTTCGCTTTCGTTCGTGATAATATTATAATATTGTTCTTTCATCTGAGGTTTGTCGTTGATTTTTCCGCTTCTTAAAATGTTCACTCCCATCAGAATTGCCGTAAGCGGACTTTTCATGTCGTGAATCATGGCATGAGTGAAATCCTGCCGGATTTCGGCAATCCGGTCCTGACGAATAATAATCCTGATTTGCAGGAACAAACAATAAGCTACAATAACGGCAATACCAATCGAGCCAATAAGTAGTAATAGCATTTCCCCGAAAATAACTTTATAAGGAGAAGAAACCGTTATTTCAATAAATTCAGGAACAATCGTTCTCAACTGTATCTTTTCTTTGTAACCTAATTGGAGGGAAACATCTTTTCCTCCATGATCCAGATGCGCTATTTTATTGCCTAATGAATCGGTTAGAGTTAAAGAATAATTAATATTATTACAATCTTTCTCTAAATTCAACCCAACAATACTGTCTAATTTTTCTAATGAGAGTGGATATTCTTCCAGATACAAGAAATTTTGCAATGCTATAATGTTGGTATAAACATCGTTATCCAGTTGATGTCCCGCTATAACTTTATTCTTCCATCGACCTTTCCGACAAGGATCATTTAATCGATATATAGATTCCCTTTCTATTGAAATAATAAAATTTTTACTGACATTTTTGTGGAATTCCTTTTCTAAAAGCGTATACGTATTTTTAAGCCAGATTCCTTGCAAAATAAGAATAGAAACAAGGGCAATACAAGTGAAAAATTTGATATAATTGTTCTTCATTATCGTTCTAACCATGCTGATTCGTCCACAAAAATAATAACATTTTAATAACATTTCATAATTTTTCAATAACTTATTTTATTTTTTACAAAATGTATCTTTATCCCATAAAATTTTTTCACTAAAAATTTACATTTATGAAATGGAACAGAAACATCAAAAAACAGAGAACAAATATCGAAAATTTAAAAAGGCATGCATTAGACAAAGACAACATGTCAAAAATTAAAGGAGGATTACATTATGAATACATTAATGGAGAGTGGATACTTGTTCCAGATTAAATCCTCAATTCAAAAGTTTCCATTTGCACATTCATTTATAAATCAAAAAAAGACATGGCCGCTTTGAAAGATCCGGCATCTGCTTCTTCCACTCACCAATGCTTTTTGTTTTAATATATTCGGTTTCGCAGGTTATATCTGCAGCGATACACAATTTGGTTGAAGGTTTGCAGGTTTTGATGAAATCTTCTACCAATTTTCCATTCCGGTAAGGCGTTTCAATAAACAGTTGCGTCTGATTTTCCGAATAAATTCGTTGTTCGTATTGTTTGATCACTTTTGCCCGTTGATCGGCGTCAATCGGAAGGTAACCGTGAAAAGCAAAGTTTTGTCCATTGAAGCCGGAAGCCATCAAGGCCATCAAGATAGAAGAAGGTCCAACCAAAGGTATCACAGGAATATTTTTTTGCTGTGCCATCGCAACCACATCAGCTCCCGGATCAGCAATTGCAGGACAACCGGCTTCGGAAATAATTCCAACGGGATTTCCGTCAATCACAGGTTTCAGGTAATCCGAAATGACCTGGGGAGAGGTATGTTTATTCAACAAATAAAATGTCAGATCATCAATGTTAATAGATACATCTGTTTTTTTCAAAAACCGTCGCGCCGTACGCTCATTTTCGACAATAAAATGACGAATTTTCAAAATAATTTCACGGTTATATGCAGGCAACACCTGTTCGATGGAGGTTTCTCCAAGCGGTACGGGAATTAAATAAAGAGACGAAAGCATAATTATATCAATTCATGAATGATTTTGCAAATGGAAACAGATATGAAATTTTTTAAGCTATTTCGATATTAAATTTAATTTTTACATCTAAAGCTTTAAATACTTTCAAGATAGTTTCAAATCTTGCATTGGTTAGATTATTCTCTACCTTAGATATTTGAGATTTCTGAATACCAATCAGATTACCCAATTCCGATTGTGTCAAATGTCGTTCTTTGCGAATAGATTTTATCGTTTGTCCTAAAATATCAAGGCGCAACTCTTCCTCAAACGCATCTCGTCTTACAGTTCCCTTTTCCCCGATATGTTTATCTGTTATTTCTTCTAATGTGTATGTTTTCATCTGCTTTTACAACTCATAATCATTTAAATTTGTTGTAAAAGTACAAGTTTCTTTATTAGGAAACAAATAAGTTATAAAAATTTCTCAAAATCAAACATTAACTCTTGAATGATTTTGCAAATTCCACGACTTTATTTGCGAATTTCTCCCAGGAAAGATTTTCTTTTTCTTTCCTGATATTATCTATAAAATGTTCTTTCCCTGTGAAAAAAAACTGTTCTACAGCCGATGCGATACTTCCCGGATCCGATTGGCAAATGATTCCCGTTCCGGGCTGTTCGAGCGTTTCCCGCAAACCTCCGACATCGGTTGCCACAACAGGAACTTCGAAATGATAAGCTACCGGAATTACCCCGCTCTGCGTCGCTGATTTATAAGGCAAAACCAACAAATCCGCCGCAGAAAACAAAATAGGAACCAGACCATCTTCAATGTATTTGTTTATTACATGTATACGATTTTTTGCCGGCGAATGTGAAATTTGTGTTTCGTATTTCTCGAAACTGCCGTAACTTTCACCTGCAATAAGCAATTGAAAATCATCGTCCAGACCGGTCATAGCATCAATCAGCAAATCCAGACCTTTGTAATCGCGGATCAAACCGAAAAAAAGCAACGTTTTTTTGTCCGGATCCAGATTCAAAGTTTTGCAGGCTGTTTTTCGGTCTTGTTTTTCACCGAAATGATTATAAAGCGGATGAGGACGCACACAAAACCTGGCCTTCGGTTCCATCAAGAGTAAATCATTTTTCACAATATCACTCATCACGACAAAACCGTTACTCCTATCGAATAATAGTTTGGCAAACGGTTTATCAAAAAATTTGGGTTCATGAGGAATTGCATTATGCACAAGTGAAATGACCGTGGTTTTTTTCTTCAATCTGTCGGCAATATGTCCGTAGGCAGGGCCAAAAAACGACATCCAATAGACTATGATCAAGACATCCGGTTGAAAATCAGCAATCTTACGGACCGTTTTCCGGTAAGAAAAAGGATTAATACTGTCTAATATTCTCTCTGACGGGATTTCAATGGCCTGATCTCCTTTTTCTACATACTGAGTCTTTCCCGGAAATAAAAATCCGGGATATAATCTTGAAAAAGAAAACGCTCTCACCTCGTGCTCTTTTTCCATAGCAGTATAAAGCATTGCACTAAACTGGGCAATACCGCCACGATAAGGGTAAAAAGGAGATAGAATCGCAATTTTCATTAATAACGATAATGTTCCGGTTTATACGGCCCATTCATGTCAACCCCGGTATATACAGCTTGTTCCGGAGTTAATTTGGTCAGCTCAACACCAATATTTTCAAGGTGCAGACGTGCAACTTCTTCGTCCAGATATTTCGGCAAACGATACACCCCGATTTCGTAATTTTTCTGCCATAAATCCATTTGCGCCAATGTTTGATTTGTAAAAGAATTACTCATCACAAACGAAGGATGTCCGGTTGCACAACCTAAGTTTACCAAACGGCCTTCCGCCAAAAGAAATATTGAATTTCCTTTCGGGAAAGTATATTTGTCTACCTGAGGTTTAATATTCAAATGCCTGATTCCAGGGAATGTAACCAATTTGTTCACCTGTATCTCATTATCAAAGTGACCGATATTACAAACGATTGCCTGATCTTTCATTTGCTCCAGGTGTTCAATCCGTATTACATCACGATTTCCCGTTGTAGTTACAAAGATATTTCCTTCTTCCACCGCCTTTTCTATGGTAGTCACTTCAAAACCTTCCATTGCAGCCTGTAAAGCACAAATCGGATCAATTTCCGTAACGATCACACGGGCGCCATAAGAGCGCATAGACTTGGCACAACCTTTACCAACATCGCCATATCCCAAAACTACAACAACTTTTCCGGCAATCATAACATCGGTGGCACGCTTGATGCCATCTGCCAGAGATTCACGGCAACCATACAAATTGTCGAATTTAGACTTTGTAACGGAATCGTTGACATTAATTGCAGGAACAAGCAGTTCGCCGGCCTCCATCATTTGATACAAACGGTGTACTCCTGTTGTCGTCTCTTCCGAGATACCCTTCAAACCGGACACCGTACGATGCCAACGTTGATTATCTTCTTTCAGGATGCGATTCAATGTATCCAGAATTACCTGCTCTTCATGATTCCCACCTTTCCGGTCAATAAATTTTGCATCATTTTCCGCTTTATAGCCCCAGTGAATCAATAGAGAAGCATCTCCTCCATCATCTACAATGAGATTAGGGCCTTTCCCTTCCGGAAAATGAAGCGCCATATCCGTACACCACCAATATTCTTCAAGAGTCTCGCCTTTCCATGCAAAAACGGGCACACCAGAGGCAGCAATAGCCGCAGCAGCATGATCCTGGGTGGAAAAAATGTTGCAACTGGCCCAGCGAACATCAGCGCCTAATTCAACTAACGTTTCAATTAAAACGGCTGTTTGTATAGTCATGTGCAAAGAACCTGTGATTCTTGCTCCTTTTAACGGTTTTTCTTTTCCATATTTTCTACGCAAAGACATCAAACCGGGCATTTCATGTTCTGCAATTTCAATTTCTTTGCGGCCAAAGTCAGCCAATGAGACATCCGCGACTTTATAAGGCAGATCATTTGCAAATTTTTCTGACATTTTTATTATTTTATAATTAATTGACTGCAAAAGTAGTGAATAAAATCAAATGTTCTTAATTTTGCAGTTTCAAAATAGGGTATTCATGTCCGAATTTATTAAAACAATTACAATTTACGGAGCATCCAGTTCCAAAATTGATCCTGAGTACATTACTGCTGCCAAACAGTTGGGCGGACTAATGGCCAGGAAAGGGATCACCTGCATCAATGGAGCCGGACAAAATGGGATCATGGGCGCTGTCTCAGAAGAAATGCTGGCTTATGGAGGACGAGTGATCGGTATCATTCCTCAGTTTATGATCGAAGAAGGTTGGCTCAACCATTCCCTGACGGAAGTGATTGTAACACCGGACATGCACAGCCGCAAACAACTGATGGCTGAAAAATCAGACGGCTGCATCGCTCTTCCGGGAGGCGTCGGAACGATGGAAGAACTCCTGGAAATGATGACCTGGAAACAACTGGGATTGTATAAAAATCCAATTATCATTCTCAATACGAACGGATACTACAATTTCTTGCTTCAAATGCTTGAAAAGTCAGCAAGTGAAAATTTCATTCACCATCGCCACCAGGCAATGTGGACTGTTGCTGAAAGTCCGGAAGAAGCGCTGGAACTGGCCGTTCAAAAGGAGGAGTGGGATGCCAATCCACGTTCATTTGCCGCCATATAACAAAATGCAGGAAAATGAATTGACATATCAATCGGATCCATTGGCTACAAACCGGGATTCACTGACAACACAACAGGATTCGTGTCTTGTTGAAGTTATCAGCAATGATTTTTTGTATTGTTTTCCCGATTATTTTCCCGAACAAAAAAACGACACGATCGCTTCTACATCGTCAACATTTACCCCAAAAATAGAAAAAATTCCAGACAACCCGAAACTTTTCGACAGTGTTTTTATTGTCTTTCTTGTTTGTTTTATTATCATTTCACGGGTACTGGGAAGCAAAGCCCGGATGTTCCTTTCGCTTCCGGAAGAATTATTCAGATTGAAAGAAAGGAAGAGTATTTTTAGTGAACCTGTTGGTAACGAGTTATATATCAAATTACTCCTCATTTTCCAAACAATAATTATCCTGTCTATATTTTCATATACTGTTTTTATAGGCAATAAAGAAAACGAAATCGTTGTACTTTCCGGTTTTTACGAAAATCTCGGGAAAATAGGCCTCTTGTTGGCTTCATTCTTTATCTACAAATGGATTTCATATAACATCATTGGAAGTATATTCTTCCAGAAAGAAATTCTTACCCAATGGCTTAACAATTTCACCTCCATGATCTGCCTTCTGGGAGTTATAATTTTTATTCCTGTAGTACTGATGTTCTACGTCAAGTGGATGTTTTCTTTTTGCTATTTTTTCGTCCTCTTTTGTATCCTGACTATTATAATTATTGTTATTTGTCGGACTTATGTGTTATTTTTTTACAATTTACGCAAATTACATTATTTATTTTTGTACCTTTGCGGCCAGGAAATGGCCCCTTTATTAGTTTTACATTTGGGCTTAGTTTATCTATCGTAGTGGAAAATAGCACTTTATGGCTTTGAATATAAAAAAAGTTTTGGTTTCTCAACCTAAACCGGAGACCGAAAAATCTCCTTATTTTGACATCGCTGAGAAATATGGTGTAAAGATTGAATTTCGACCTTTTATCAAAGTTGAACCGGTTACAGCAAAGGATTTCAGGACACAAAGGGTTGCTATTCTGGATCATACAGCTGTTATTTTTACTGCCAAAACGGCAGTAGACCATTTTTTCAGGCTTTGTGAAGAGTTACGGGTTCAAATTCCCGAAACTATGAAATACTTCTGCATTACGGAATCAATTGCCGTGTATCTTCAAAAGTATACCATCTACAGAAAACGTAAGATTTTCTTTGGTTCTTCGGGAAAGATAGAAGACCTGATGATTCCTGTCGGTAAACACAACAAGGAAATTTACCTGGTACCTATGTCTGATGTGCACAAAGATGATCTGATGCGTTTGTTGGGCGAAAAGAAAATCAAATACACCAAGGCTATCATGTACCGGACTGTCAGCAACGATTTTACACCGGAAGAAAAGTTCGACTATGATATGTTGTTGTTCTTCTCTCCTGCCGGAATTTCGTCTTTGCTGAAAAATTTCCCGGAGTTCCAACAAGATGACGTCAAAATCGGATGTTTTGGTTCCTCCACGGCAAAAGCAGTTCGTGACGCCAGTTTACGTTTGGATGTCGAAGCGCCGAGTCCCGAAGCGCCTTCAATGGCCGCAGCTCTCGAAAATTATCTGAAAGAATTGTCTAAAAACGGTAAAAAATAACTGCTGAATCGAATCAAAAAATACATTCGGTAAGGAAGAACGTATCTCTTCATTGAAAGACATTGAACTGTTGTTCGGAAGCAGTTGTTCTTTCAAAAGTTTCCCTTTGCGTGTATTATATGAAAAAAAATATCCACGAAGTTCTAAAACCGGAGTTTCCGTCTTAATCAGCGTCCCGAAAAAAAAAATCAAAAAGGCGGTACAACGCAACCGGATCAAACGCCTGATCCGGGAAACCTACCGGTTAAATAAAACTATTTTAACCGACTTTCAAAAAGAAGCCGGCTACGATTTATGCGTTGCTTTCATCTATCTTGGACAGGAAATTCCTGATTTCCGGGACTTGGAACAAACAATGCAAAATATGCTGATGACATTAAAAGATCGGTTATTATGATGCAATTACTGAGAAAAACAGGGATTTTTATTGTACTGATACCGGTTCATTTCTATCGTTATTGCATATCTCCTTTGACTCCTGCGTCATGCCGTTACACGCCGACCTGTTCGCAGTATGCCATTGAAGCTGTTAAGAAATACGGGCCATTTAAAGGAGGTTATCTGGCTATTAAAAGAATTTTACGATGTCACCCGTGGGGAGGTCACGGCCATGATCCCGTCCCATAAATTTTCCATTTAAAATAGTTAATGTGGGTATAAAAGTCGTATCTTTGCGCCTTATTTATTAATCAAATCAACCCTCAATTTATTTATGAACTTTGTAGAGGAATTAAAATGGCGGGGCATGATTCACGACATGATGCCCGGCACAGAAGAACAATTTCAAAAGGAAATGACTTCGGCTTATGTCGGAATCGATCCTACGGCCGATTCACTACACATTGGACACCTGGTGAGTGTGATGATGCTCAAACACCTGCAACGTGCAGGACACCGCCCGATCGCTTTAGTCGGAGGCGCTACCGGCATGATCGGCGACCCTTCGATGAAGTCGCAGGAACGCAATCTGCTGGACGAAGAAACTCTGAGAAAAAATCAGAACGCAATCAAGACCCAATTGTCAAAATTTCTGGATTTTGAATCCGCAAATCCAAACAAAGCTATTCTGGTTAACAATTACGACTGGATGAAAGACTATTCCTTTCTGAATTTCATCCGTGATATTGGAAAACATATCACTGTTAATTATATGATGGCCAAAGATTCCGTTAAAAAACGCCTGAGTTCGGAATCTAATGTGGGGATGTCTTTTACCGAGTTTTCCTATCAGTTATTACAAGGATACGATTTTCTGTTTTTATACGACGAATACGGTTGTAAACTTCAAATGGGAGGCTCAGACCAATGGGGAAATATCACTACCGGAACGGAACTGATCCGCAGAAAGTCGGGTGGGGAGGCATTCGGCCTGGTTTGTCCGTTAATCACGAAAGCCGACGGCGGAAAATTTGGGAAAACCGAATCGGGAAACGTGTGGTTGGACAGAAGATACACTTCTCCCTATAAATTTTACCAGTTCTGGTTGAACGTGAGCGATAATGACGCCGAAAAATACATCAAAATATTCACCGCTCTACCCAAGGAAGAGATTGATACTTTAACTGCTGAACAAAATGCAGCCCCACATCTTCGTCCTTTGCAAAAGAAATTGGCAGAGGAAGTAACAGTCATGGTTCACTCCAGAGAAGACTATGACGCTGCTGTTGAGGCTTCTAATATCCTTTTCGGAAACTCTACATCCGATGCATTGAAAAAGCTGGATGAAGAAACATTATTGGCCGTTTTCGACGGAGTACCTCAATTTGAAATTTCCAAGTCCGATCTGGGAAGTAAAGCCGTTGACCTGTTTACGGAAAAGGCGGCTGTTTTTCCATCTAAAGGTGAACTACGCAAACTGGTGCAAAGTGGTGGCGTAAGTATTAACAAAGACAAATTGCCTGATTTTGATGCGGTTATTGATGATTCTTACCTTATCGGAGGGAAATATATTCTGGTTCAAAAAGGGAAGAAAAACTATTTCTTACTTCTTGTAAAATAAAATTCTTTAGGGAAATGTTTGCAATATCGGCAAAAAGCAGTATCTTTGCATCGTTTTTGTAAAAAACAACGGGATTGTCCCATGGTGTAATGGTAGCACACCTGATTTTGGTTCAGCTTGCCTAGGTTCGAATCCTGGTGGGACAACAACAAAAAGACGTAAACGCCTGATTTTCCATATTGAAAATCAGGCGTTATTTCTATGATACGCCCTTTTTCTTGTTTTTCAGGATATTACAAGGAAAAACCATATATTTGTAGCATATCTTAACGGATGCAACACATAAGAGATTGTAAATAATTTATAAGTCGACATAACGGAATGGAGAAACGTCTATATCTTTATAAGCAGCACATTCAATGACATGCATGCTGAACGGGATTATCTCGTGAAACGTGTATTTCCTGATTTGGCGGCCTGGTGCGCGGAAAGGAAACTGAGACTTTATGATAGTGATCTGCGGTGGGGAGTGTCGGAAGAGGAAGCTTCCAGGAATAAACATGTCGTCGAGATGTCTTGTCGCAGTCTTCAAAAACATTTACGGAGACAACTATTCCGAAGAAGAAATTACTGATACATTGTTTTTTTATTTCAACCAATTACGCAGTTATATCATTTATAAAGACGGCCTTTACTGCTTTCTTTATGAATCAATGCGCAGGGCGTGCGAGCTGTTCTATCCGGATCCGGACAACCGGCTGGACACCCACATACGCCTGGGGAGGAATCTGTCGCTTTTATCAATATCGGTCTTGTCGTCAATGACTTTTTATGTAATGGAGAACTTGCTTATGTGCATACCAAACATAACAGTTATGACAAGGAAAAAAAATCATCGGTGATTGCTGTGTCCTGGAAATGCGCAATGAAAATTCCGTCGCATTCTTCAATATATTGCCTTTGTTTCGGAAAAAGAACAGTTATATACACTTACGGAAAACACGATCCAGATAGTAAAAAACACGAATTATGATCCATTCAAAGGGAGTTCTATCCCGTCTGTGTCTGCCATGGATAAAGAGCCTCTTACGGAAGTTGCAGCATTAAATTTTTGGACGGCAACGACAAAACAAAACGAGGTGATGAAGTAAGTGTTGTCAGCCTCATAGATTTGCAAAATACTCCGGAAATTTTCACGGAAACGGAAGGGCAAAATTCCGCATATGCCATGGTCAATGAAAATTTGATATTCTTGCTGTCCTGAACAACAAAAACGGGAGTGGAGGTATGCTATCGTTGAACTATTTCGCTCCCAAATTGTTAACTATTGACGATACTCTTGAGTACAAGATGTTATTTTTTAAAAAATTTGAGTGAAATTTTTCGTACATTTGCATCATTATGAAAAAGATTATTTTTATCATTGCCAGTTTGTGTCTTCTCACCATTTCACAAACTTATGCGGTTCGTTTGGGGGTAAAAACCGGCGTAAACTTATCGAAAGCTTCTTTTAACCGGGAAGTTCTGAATCCGGACAACTTTACAAGATTCCAAATCGGCCCTGTTGTCGAGTTCAACCTGCCTGTTGTCGGTCTTGGGATGGATGTTGCTGTTCTATATTCACAACAGGGGTTTAAAATTGACGGAAATTCTAAAAAAAACAGATCAATAGAGATTCCTTTGGACCTCAAATGTAAATTCGACCTGTTGAACATCGTTGGCGTGTACGGAACTGCCGGGCCTTATGTGGGTTTCAAAATATCCGGAGACGATATTCCTGTTCCGTCAATTTCGGATCAGCTGAAATATAAGACTTTTGGAGCCGGATTAAATTTTGGTTTCGGACTTGAAATATTCAAACATCTGCAAGTCGGTGCGAACTATCAACTTGCACTTACAGATGATTATAGTTTAAGGGATTATAGTACAAAAACAAAAATCTGGTCAATCACCGCTTCTTTATCTTTCTAATGTTTGTCGAAGTTGTTCTTCCCATACCTCTAGCAGATACGTATACTTACTCCATTCCTCCTGAAATGGAAAAATCAGTGGCACCAGGTATTATGGTACTGGTCGAATTTGGAAAGAACAAACATTATTCGGGAATTATCGCCTACATTCATCCGATTGATCCGGAATCAAGGTTCGAGATAAAGCCAATTATAGCGATAGAAAGTAATCAGCCTGTTTTGAGAAGGCCTCAAATCCGATTTTGGGAATGGCTTTCCCACTATTATTTGTGCAAATTGGGAGAAGTATATAAAGCGGTTCTTCCTTCCGGATTCCGGACGGAAAGTTCTACAAACTACAAGCAAAAAAAGGAAACATTCGTCCGGTTTACAGAAAAATACAATGATAACAACCGGTTGTGTGAAGCTTTTGATCTTGTCAAACGGGCGATAAAGCAAGAAAAACTGTTACTTTCCTATATCGAATGTTCTAAAATTTCCGGATTTGAGAAAAAGAAAGAAATCAAAGAACTCTCTAAAAAAGAGCTACTATCCAAAAGCGGTTCAAACGATACCATTCTCAACAGTCTCGTCGAAAAAGGTATTTTTGAAACTTACGAAAAAGAAATAAGTCGTCTGGAAACTTATACACACGAAATACAACCTTTAAACAAACTCAATCCGCTTCAACAGGAGGCTTATACGGGTATCGTACAAAGTTTCAGGGAAAAAGATGTTTGCCTGCTTCATGGCGTCACTTCCGCCGGAAAAACAGAAATATATACGCATCTGATTGCCGAAACATTGAAACTCAACCGGCAAACGCTTATTCTTCTGCCGGAAATTGCCCTGACTGCACAAATTACCGGACGTCTTAAGCGTTTTTTTGGAAACAAACTGGGCGTGTATCATTCAAAAGTCAGCGATAATGAACGGGTTGAAATCTGGAATAACCTCCTGAATGATGAAAGTTACCGGATTATCTTAGGTGTTCGTTCTTCCATTTTTCTACCATTCCGGGATTTAGGATTAATTATTGTCGATGAAGAACACGAACCAAGTTATAAACAGCAGGATCCGGCGCCTCGTTATCATGCCCGCAATGCTGCCATTGTACTGGCCACGATGCATTCTGCAAAGGTGGTATTGGGTAGTGCAACACCGTCTATCGAATCTTATTTCAATGCACAAACGGGAAAATATGGTTATGTTGAATTAAACAAGCGATTTGAAGATACGGAATTGCCTCTCATTACTCCGGTTAATGTAAAAGAACTGAGAAGAAAAAAACGAATGAAGTCCCTTTTTTCTCCCTTGTTGATCGAAAAAATGCAGGAGGCATTGGAGAACGGCGAACAAATACTGCTTTTTCAGAACCGGAGGGGATTTGCCCCCATGATAAGCTGTAAAATCTGCGATTGGACTCCTAAATGCCGGTTTTGCGATGTAAGTCTGACTTATCATAAACGTTACAATCAACTTACCTGCCATTATTGCGGGAGTACTTATCCCATTCCTTCCGAATGTCCGGAGTGTGGCAACAAAGAACTCAAACCGCAAGGATTTGGGACAGAAAAAGTGGAAGAAGAGATATTGCAACTGTTCCCCGAAACAAAAGTTGACCGGATGGATGCGGATACGACTAAGAATAAAAAGTCATTCGAAGAAATCATAACCCGGTTTGAACAAGGAAAAACCCAAATTTTAATCGGGACTCAAATGATTTCCAAAGGACTTGATTTTGAAAAAGTGAGCCTGGTCGGTATTCTCAATGCCGATTCTTTGATGAGTTTTCCTGATTTCAGAGCTTATGAACGCGCCTACCAATTGATGTCGCAAGTCTCAGGACGGGCAGGACGACGTAAAAAACAGGGAGAAGTTGTATTACAGACCTCGCATCCCGAACATCCTATCATCCAAACAGTACTGGATCACAACTACACCGGTATGTATCAGACGCAAATCGAAGAACGGCAATTATTCCATTATCCGCCATTTTACAGGTTAATCAATATCAATCTGAAACATAAGAATGAAGATCTGTTGAAAAAAATGGCTTCCGAGTATGCAAATTTACTTCGTAACGCTTTGGGAGATCGGGTAATGGGACCGGATAAACCTCCGGTAAGCCGGATACAATCGTTTCATATTCAGAAGATTTTATTAAAAATAGAAATTTCGGCGTCCCTCAATATCCTCCACAAAATATTGGAGGATGTACGTTCCCGGATGTTAGCAAATTCACAATATAAATATGCAATCATACAATACGACGTCGATCCTGTCTAGGATTTCTCCTTCAAATCGGGATAACTGATCCTGGAATGATACATTGTTGTTAACTTTTCAATAAATATTTCTTTGATATCGGAAATATTCCGGAAAGTTAATGGAACATGACTTAACAGATCATCCTGGATTTGAGAATCAATAATCTTATTGACCAATGCAGATATGGTTTCTTCCGTATATTCTTTCAGGCTTCTGGACGCAGCTTCCACGGCGTCGGCCATCATCAGGATGGCTGTTTCCCGCGTATGTGGATTCGGCCCGGGATAAGTAAACATGGATTCATCGACAGGCCTATCCGGATATTTATTCTTATAAGAATTATAAAAATATTTTGTCTTCCCTTTTCCGTGATGAGTGCGGATAAAATCAATGATCATCGCCGGTAAATTATTTTTCCTGGCAATTTTCACCCCTTCTTCAACATGACTGATGATGATCTTTGCACTCTCCGCAAAATCCAACCGGTCATGAGGATTTATACCTCCAACCTGATTCTCAATGAAAAAAACCGGATTGACCATTTTCCCAATATCATGATACAATGCGCCGGTACGTATCAATTGCGGATTAGCCCTTACTTTGGTTGCAACAGCCGTACCAAGCATGGACACTTGCAGCGAATGTTGGAACGTGCCCGGACATTTTTCCGATAATTCCCTGAGAATCGGAGTATTAATATCCGATAACTCAACCAGGGTCACATTGGAAATATATCCGAACATTTTTTCTATGATGTAAATAAAAGCATAGGTGAACATCAGGAATACAAAATTAATTCCGAAATAGGTGAACATCCGCCAGTTGATTTTACTCCAATCTCCTTCCTGTATCATCACAAGACCAACATACACAATAGCATAAGTCAATAAGACATAAAAAGAACACTGTATAAGTTGAGACCGTTTAGTCAGATCTTTCAAAATAAACACGACGATCATACAGGTCATAAACTGAAGGACGATAAATTCAAAAGGAAAAGGCGTCATCAACGAACACAACAAAACCGTGATATTATGTGCCATCTGTGCTGTACGGGAATCGAAAAAAGTACGAATAGTCAAAGGAATAATAGCAAACGGTATGACATAAGTATTGAATAAGCCGGATCTGACACTAAGTTCCGTCAATAAAGTGAACCCGGCGATCAATGACAACATAAAAATGACATGCTTACGCCGGTTGTATATGTTTGGCCTGAAAAAATGCAGAAAAAACATGAAACAAGCCAAAAGACCTGCCACCAAAATGACGACACCAATCAAAAAACGGGATTGCTGCATCACATTGCCGGTGCGCTCCTCCGAAACCTGTTTGAGTGCAGATAAAATACCAAATGTCTTTTTATCTATGATCTCTCCCCGATCAACAATCCTTTCTCCCGCCTGAACCATTCCATAGGATGGAGATATCTGTGATAACGATTCATTCTTCACTTTTTCAGAAGTCTTTTCATCATATTCCAGATTTTCAACCAGGTAAGTATTCAGATCCCCGGATTTAAGAATTCGTACATCCAGATACAGAGGACAGTTCTCAAAGATATAAGAATATGCCGATTTCACGGTAAACACCTCGTTTACAGGGTGACTGACGGCAATATTCCCTTCAAAAATTTTAAACTGACCATACTGATTGTCACTGAGGAAATTATAGTCGCCTACCTGTAAAATACCGACATGATATAATTTTTGTAAAACATCGGTAACATAATAGATATAATCATTTTCCCATTTGTATTCGTAATCATTTTCAAATTTAGCGATCTGCGTATTGACAAGCTCATTATTTTTAGAAAAATACGGTTGAAAATTCATCAGGATACTGTCCTGTTCCTTTTTCAACTCCTCTGCCGGTTTAAAAATAGGAAAATCAAACTGTGCGGTTACCAAACCATATCGCCAGGGCTTCCCTTCATTAAAAGTATAGCGGAACCGTCCTTCCCGCGGAAATAATGCAATAATAAGCAGTGCAACTACTATGAAAAATGCATAAATTGATATTTTAAAAGACTTGTTATCCATATAAAATCGTTGAATTTTTGCGAAATGTACTAAAAAAATAATAAATATGCGTACTTTTGCGGAAATTTCAATAAACAGGTGGTTTATGTCGCAACGAAAAGTAAGAGTCAGATTCGCCCCAAGTCCAACAGGGCCACTACACATAGGAGGTGTACGCACAGCTTTATACAATTATCTTTTTGCTAAAAAATACGACGGAGAGTTTCTTTTAAGAATTGAAGATACAGATAGTCAACGTTTTGTTCCCGGAGCCGAGGAATACATCGTCGAAACATTCAACTGGTTAGGGATAAGCTTTGATGAAGGTCCTCATCTCGGTGGAAAATACGCTCCTTACCGCCAATCGGAACGTAAAGATATTTACAAAAAATATGTCGATGAACTTTGTGAAAAAAGATTAGCCTACCTCGCTTTTGATACCCCGGAACAACTGGCAGCCAAACGTGTGGAAATAGCTAATTTTCAGTACGATGCATCTACCCGGATGTCGATGACCAACTCGTTGACATGCTCCCCTGAAGAAATAAAAAAATACATCGACGATGGAATTCCATACGTTGTACGTATTAAAATAGAGCCTGACGAAGATGTAGTGGTCAATGACCTCATCCGGGGAAAAGTCGTTATAAATTCATCTGTACTGGATGATAAGGTTCTTTATAAATCGGCCGATGGACTTCCGACTTATCACCTTGCAAATATCGTGGACGACCATCTGATGGAAATCAGCCACGTAATTCGTGGAGAAGAATGGCTTCCTTCCGCGCCATTACATGTTTTATTGTATCGTTATTTGAATTGGAACGCGCCTCAATTTGCCCATTTGCCTTTGTTATTGAAGCCGGAAGGAAATGGAAAACTAAGTAAACGCGACGGCGACCGCCTGGGATTCCCGGTATTTCCTCTTGAATGGAAAGATCCGAAGACTGGAGAAATTTCATCGGGATACCGTGAAACCGGCTATTTGCCGGAAGCTGTTGTAAATTTCCTCGCATTATTGGGATGGAATCCCGGAAATGATCAGGAAATAATGAATATGAATGAGTTAACAGAATTATTTTCCATCGAAAAATGCAGTAAAAGCGGTGCAAAATTCGATTATAAAAAAGGAGAATGGTTCAATCATCAATATATCCAATTGAAGCCGGATGAAGAAATTGCCAAAATGTTCCTTCTTATTCTGGAAGAAAACAGCATCTCTTCTTCCTTAGATAACGTCATCAAAATCGTTGGTTTGGTGAAAGAACGCGTAAATTTTGTCAAGGAATTATGGGGACAATCTTCGTTCTTTTTCGTTGCACCTGTTACTTACGACGAAAAAACCGTTTCCAAACGTTGGAAACCGGAATCTGCAATTCAACTGACGGAACTTGGCGACGTATTGGCGAAAATGGATGACTTTTCCGCCCATAGTACGGAAGAAATAGTCAAATCCTGGATCGAAGAAAAACAATATCATTTGGGGAATATTATGAATGTTTTTCGCTTAGCGCTGGTGGGAGAATCAAAAGGCCCGCATATCTTTGATATCACGGAGATCCTTGGGAAAAAGGAAGTTTTAGACAGATTGAAGAAAGCCATAGAAACTTTAAAATAATACTATGTACAGCTTTGTCATTGGATTTTATGCGATGATTGTCCGGATTATTTCTCCTTTTCATAAGAAAGCAGGGTTAATGGTCAAAGGACAAAAGCAAACATTTGATATACTTCGGAAACAAATTGATCCGAAAGCGCGGTATATCTGGTTTCATGCAGCTTCTTTGGGAGAATTTGAGCAAGGACGGCCTTTGATTGAAAAAATCAGGGATCAACATCCGGAATATAAAATCCTACTGACATTTTTTTCTCCTTCGGGGTATGAAGTTCTGAAAAATTATTCCGGAGTTGATGTTATCTGCTATCTTCCTTTCGATTTTTATCGCAATGCAAAAAAATTTCTCAAGCTGGCCAATCCGGAAATGGCTATATTCATCAAATATGAATTCTGGCAAAACTATCTTAATCAACTACATAAGAAAAATATTCCCACTTACATCGTTTCCGCCATCTTCAGGCCGACTCAGATTTTTTTCAAATGGTATGGAACCGGATACCGTTCTGTCCTGAAAGACTTCAACTGGCTCTTTGTACAGGATCAGAAATCCATGGATCTATTGAATAAGTATAAGATTACGAATGTCAGTATTGCAGGAGATACTCGTTTCGATCGTGTTGCCGAGGTCTTTGAACGACAAAAATCATTCGATCTGATAGAAAAATTCCTTAACATACGGGATGAAAAAAAAGACCTGGTTTTGATTGCCGGCAGTTCCTGGTCAAAAGATGAAGATTTATTTATCCCTTATTTTAACTCTTGTCCCGCCTTAAAATTGATTATCGCCCCCCACGAAATAAATGAAGAACACCTTCAATATATAGCTTCCAAACTGGAACGTCCTTACGCCTTTTATTCCAAAGTGACGGAAAATGAAATCAAAAATACCGACTGCCTGATCATAGACAGTTTTGGCATACTTTCTTCTATCTATCGTTATGGGGAAATTGTCTACATCGGTGGAGGATTCGGCGCCGGAATTCATAATATACTGGAAGCCGCCGTATACGGTAAACCCGTTATTTTCGGGCCAAATTATCAAAAATTTAAGGAAGCAAATGATCTTATTGCCTGTCATGGCGGATTTTCCGTTCAGGATCAAACTTCTTTCAATGAAAAAATGAATGAACTGTTATCTTATAACGAGGTGCTCGACAAAGCCGGAAAACAAGCCGGAAAATACGTCCAAAACAACGTAGGAGCAACAAGAATTATCCTGGAGAAAATATTCAACTTTTGAAATACGTGTTTAAAACACGGAGTTTCACGGAGTTTTTTTTCACGGAGTAACACGGAGTTTTTTAAAATATATTCCGAATTATATTTTTTCTCCGTGTACTCCGTGTTAAAAGAAAAAAACAGTGTACTCCGTGTTAAAAATAAACGTTAACAACCTGTGGAAAAACGTTGATTACTTTTGAAAAATTACGCTTGACTTGTATCAATTATTCATCATATATCATTTATTCCGAAAACCGATCTTTTTACTATCATTATTTATTCCGAAAACATGAGCATAGTTTTGCACAAGAACAAATCGTTTTTCTGCAATAAAGTTTTTAACTTTGCACTTTTCAACAGTGTTGATAAAAAAATGAAATAAACTTATTATCAACGAATTGAAAAATTACGCTTGTTGATAAACAGGATGAAGAATTGCATGGTATTTTAATAACTTAAAAAGCAAATTATTTAACATTATTTTTTCAGACTTTTCAACAGAGTATTATAATCATCATTTTTCTTTTTTAAATTTAAAAAATAAATAATAATATAACAATGGTTGAAAACAACTCTCCGGCCGGATTTTTAAATATTCCGGCGCCCCAATATACGGATATTAAAAAAGAGATTTCCAATTTGAAGAAAGAAAGAAATGCCATTATTCTCGCCCACTATTATCAAACGGGAGAAATTCAGGATATTGCCGATTTTGTCGGTGATAGTTTAGCTCTTGCTCAATGGGCTGCCAAAACAACAGCAGAAGTTATTGTTTTGTGTGGCGTTCATTTTATGGGTGAAACGGCGAAAATTCTTTGTCCCGAAAAACGGGTGTTTGTACCTGACCTGAATGCAGGCTGTTCTTTGGCAGACAGTTGTCCCGCTGATGAATTTGAAAAATTTATAAAAACTCATCCGGATCGTACGGTTATTTCTTATGTTAATACCACCGCTGCGGTGAAAGCTTTGACGGATGTAGTGGTTACATCGACTAATGCCCGTCAAATTGTGGAGAGTTTTCCTCTGGAAACGCCGATCATATTCGGACCGGACAAGAACCTTGGAAATTATATTAACAGCATTACAGGGCGAAATATGCTGCTTTGGAACGGCGCCTGTCACGTGCATGAACAGTTTTCCCTTGAAAAAATTATTGAATTGAAAAAAGTGCATCCGGGCGCCTTGTTATTAGCGCATCCTGAATGTAAAAGTGTGATATTGAAATTAGCTGATCATATAGGTTCCACAGCTTCTTTATTGAAATTCGCCACTCATTCGGACAACAACGAATTTATTGTCGCCACCGAATCGGGTATTCTTCATGAAATGCAGAAAAAAAATCCGGGTAAAATTTTTATTCCTGCACCTCCGAACGACAGTACCTGCGCCTGTAATGAATGTAATTTCATGCGTTTGAATACAATCGAAAAACTATATAATTGCCTGAAATATGAGATGCCTGAAATTTTCGTAGACGAAGAAGTCAGGAAAAAAGCAGTGAAACCCATTGAGAAAATGTTGGAGATTTCTGCCAAGTTAAAGCTTTGAAAAAAATTATAACACAATAATTAGGAAAAATAGATTGGAGTTAGTATTTTTGTACTGTATTGTTGATTAGGTACTTATGTATCTACTTTTAAAAAATAAAGATATGTATAAATAGAAAAGTAAAATATCGATTAAAATATAATTGAGCTAACGCTCTTATTCTCACTACTCGAAATCTTCCAAATTTCAAAACAGTGCCCGAGGATAAGTTTGCGAAAGTTCATGTCTTTGGGCGTGAACTGTTCGTGCTTATTTAGGTACAAGGCATTTGGAAGAGCCACGAGTAGTAAATAAGCAATCAACGGATAAGTTCACGCCTTTTTTGTATGGTTGCAGTTGTAGGTGAGTCGGTAAATAACCCTTTAAAATTGATGGATCATGCAACAGAAAATTTATTGCAGTACACGGTAAGCCATCGGTAAAGTGCGTATCTCTTCACTCACACCTTTTTTAAGCGAATCTCTTAGAGCAAATGATATTCAATGTTCTTAAGCAGAATGGCCGATTTATTTCACGAAAAAATTTTGATGGAGTGATACATTTATCTTATCCTTTTGCTTAGGCGTATTGTGTATTCTTTTTTCTTAAGAGGATGGATAGTACAATATTCTTAAGCAAGGACAGAAAATCCTGGCAAAAAACTATAAAACGTTGCTGTCTTGATTATAGTTTTTCAAGGTTTCTTTCAAGTTGTGCGGTAATAATTGAGTTAAATCC